>CAYUBX010000118.1:0-7696 GCA_964443165.1 uncultured Acidimicrobiales bacterium | reverse complement strand
CGAGATCGGCCCCGGCCTCGTCGTCGACGCGACCCTCGGTGGAGGCGGCCACAGCGAGGCACTGCTCGAACAGGACGACGAGCGGATCGTGGTCGGCATCGATCGTGATACAACCGCGTTGGCCGCAGCCTCAGAACGACTCGCTCGCTTCGGCCAAAGGTTCGAGGCGGTGCGCGCTCGATTCGACGCGATCGGCGACATCGTCGATGGGCGAGATGAGCCGCTCGTGGGCATCCTGTTCGATCTCGGAGTGAGCAGCCCACAGCTCGACGTCGCAGCGCGGGGCTTTTCGCACCGGCTCGATGCGCCGCTCGACATGCGGATGGACACCGATGCTCCGCTCGACGCAGCGGCAGTCGTCAACGACTACGACCGCGACGACCTCGTGCGGATCCTTCGCTCCTACGCCGACGAACCGCACGCCAGGCGGATCGCCGATGCGATCGTGGTCGCCCGGCCGATCCGTACGACCGTCGAGTTGGCCGACGTCGTCCGCTCCGCCGTCCCAGCTGCGGCCCGCCGCCGCGGCCGCCACCCGGCGATGCGGACGTTTCAGGCCATTCGCATCGAGGTCAACGGCGAGCTCGACGTGATCGAGCCCGCGCTCACGCAATCGATCGACCGACTCCAGCCGGGTGGTCGGCTGGCCGTCATCTCGTATCACTCAGGGGAGGACCGAATCGTGAAACACGTGTTGCGACAGGCGGCGGACGGGGCGTGCGAGTGCCCCTCTGGACTGCCCTGTATCTGTGGAGCGGGACCGTCCGTTCGACTCATCAGGCGAAAGGTGCGTCGTCCCCAGGCGATCGAGGTCGAAGCGAACCCTCGCGCCGCAAGCGCTCTCTTCCGCTCGGCCGAGAAGCTCGCCGTCGGAGACAACTAACAGGTGCCATCCGTCGCTGTCCCCGGCCTTCGCCTCGTCGGCGCACCCGATGCTCTCCCGCGCCGCGCCCCGCTGCGCCTCGTCGGCGACGGGGAGCGGCTCGGTCGCCGCTTGGTGGGCGTCACGACCCTCCTCGGGGTCGTTGCCCTCGCGGTTCTGCTCGGTCTCGCTCTGTTTCACTCGGCGCTGGCGGAAGGGCAGTACCGCCTCAGCCAGGTCGAAGCGGACGTCGAGTCCGAGAGGCAGCACATCATCGACCTGCAGTACGAGCTCGAGGCGCTCAACGCGCCATCGGAGGTGCTGCTGATGGCCGAAGGGGTGCTGGGCCTCGTCTCGGCATCCGAACCGATCGACCTCAACGTCGATCCGGTGCACATTGACGCTACGGCCCGAGTCCAGAACGAGACGCTCAACGGACAGGGCACCGACTGGTTGACGGTCAGGCACCTGCTCACTGACCCCTGACCACCACCTCGCCCCACCAGTGACCTCGACGATCCAACGCCCTCACCCGGGGATGACCCGGCGGCGGCCTCCGCCAAAGAACCGCGCCACCACGCGCCCCTCCCAGCGACGAACGCAGTCAGCGCGACGCTCCCATCCGTCGAACCGCACGCAGCCGCCGGGCGGCCGTCGGGCCAAGGTCGGTTCGCGACGCCGCCGAGTCGGCGTCCTCATGCTGGTGACCCTCCTCGGCATGATGACCCTCGGTGGCCGCCTGACCCAGATCCAGGTCCTCGACCGGTCGACCTACGCCGACCTGGGGGCCCGCCAGGGAACGACGACCCACGAGATCGTGGCGACGCGCGGAGCGATTCTCGACAGAAACATGAGCGTGTTGGCTCTCACCGACGAGCGGCCCACCGTCTACGCCGACCCGCAGCTCGTGGTCGATCCTGCCGCAACGGCGTCGCAGCTGGCGCTCGTGCTCGACATCGATGAGGCGGTGATCGCCGAGCGGCTCGCCAGGGACCGTCGTTTCGTCTACATCGCTCGGCAGGTGAGCCTCGAAGATCGTGACCGGGTGGCCGAGCTCGGATTGCCAGGCGTTGCCTTCCTCGAAGAATCGACGCGCCTCCACCCCAACGGCGACGATCTGGCTCGCGGCGTTCTGGGTTCGCTCGACATCGACCAGAACCCGCTGAGCGGCGTCGAGGCCCAGTACAGCGAGCTGCTCGCTGGATCCGAAGGGCGTGCCGAGGAGCGCATCGCCAGCGATGGCATGGCGCTTCCTGTCGGGTCGCGGGTGTTCGAATCCGCGCAGGCCGGTCGCGATCTCGTGCTCACGATCCACACCGAGACCCAGTGGCTCACCGAGCAGTCGCTCCTGGCGGCCGTGGAGGCGTCTGGCGCCAAGGGCGGGATGGTCGTCGTGCTCGAAGTCGGTACCGGCGAGATCCTCGCTCTGGCCGGCGCATCGCGGGACCCCGAGACCGGCGAGGTGCGGGTTTCCGCCCATACCCCGGCGTTCAGTCAGGTGTTCGAGCCCGGCTCGGTCAACAAGACCTTCACCGTGGCCGCGGCCCTCGAGGAGGGCACGGTTCGGCCCCTCGAGCTGTTCTCGATCCCTCCGAGGTACGAGTACGCCGACAAGGTGTTCACCGAGCCGTACTACGCAATTCCCCAGGCCCTGACGGTGAGCGAGGTCCTCGCGAAGAGCTCCAACATCGGCACGATCCAGATCGCCGAGACGATCGGCCGCGACGATCTCCACCGCTACCTGCGGCGTTTCGGATTCGGGCAGTACACCGGTCCAAGCGGGACGGCGACGGTTCCGTCCGAGTCGGCGGGCATCCTGCGTCCAGCGGACGAATGGCACGGCACCGACTTGCCGACGATCTCGTTCGGGCAGGGCATCGCGGTGACCGCGGTGCAGCTCGCAGCGGCGTACAACACGCTCGCCAACGACGGCGTGTACCTCGCACCGTCGCTCTATCGGGGCACCGTCTCCTCCGACGGGCAGTTCCATCCGGCCGAAGCGGGGGCGCGGCGGCGCGTGGTGACCGCGAACACAGCGGCGGTGGTGCGCGACATGCTGGCGACCGTGGTGACAGACGGAACGGGCGAACTGGCTGCGGTCGACGGGTACACCGCCGCGGGCAAGACCGGCACGGCGCAGAAGCCGCTCGAGGGCGCCGCCGGGTACAGCGAGACCGCCTACATGAGCACGTTCGCCGGATTCGTCCCGGCCGACCAGCCCCAGCTCACGATCGTGGTGAGCATCGACGAGGCCCCCGAGCAGTACATCGCCGGCGTCGTAGCCGCCCCTGTGTTCTCTGAGATCGCCGAGTACGCGCTGCGCGTGCTGCGGGTCGCACCATCGGAGTGACGAGCGTGGCGGGCCCGACGATCGAGGAACTCGCCGCCGCCATCGGCGGCCATCTCCACGGCAGTCCGGCTGCAATGGCCACCCACGACCTCACCCACGACAGCCGCCAGGTCCAGCCGGGTTTCGGGTTCGCCTGCGTGCGTGGGGCGACGACAGATGGCCACCTCTTCGCCGCCGACGCGGTCGCCGCCGGCGCCACATGGCTCCTGGTCGACACAGCGCTCGATGCGAACGTGCCGCAGATCGTGGTCAGCGACGTTCGGGCATCCCTCGGGTCGGCTGCGGCGGCGGTTCACGGTGACCCGTCCGCGAGCCTCACCGTGGTCGGTGTCACCGGCACTGCGGGCAAGACCACGGCGACTCACGCCCTTCGCGACATCTGTGCCCACGCCAGCCGAACGTGCTCCGTGCTCGGCACGCTCAGCGCGGCGAGGACGACCCCGGAGGCGACGGACCTGCAGCGGTGGCTGGGCGAGCGCCTCGCGGCCGGCGATGACGCCGTCGCGATAGAGGTCTCATCGCATGCGCTCGAGTTGGGGCGCGTCGACGGGGTGCGCTTCGCCGTCGGTGTCTTCACCAACCTCACGCCGGAGCACCTCGACTTCCACGAGACGATGGATGCGTACTACGCCGCGAAGGCCCGTCTGTTCGACGGGCGCTCCGCCGTAGCGGTCGTCAACGAGGACGATCCCTACGGGCGACGTCTGCTCGCAACCGACATCGCCCCGGGCACCGACGTCCTGACCTTCGGCGACAAAGACATCGCAGGCGTGCACCTGACCCCCGGCGGGTCGGAGTTCGCCTGGCGCGGTCGCCCGACCGGCACCTCGCTCATCGGCCGCTTCAACCTGCTCAACCTCTGCGCCGCCGGTACGGCGGCCACAACTCTCGGCATCGACGAGGACCTGGTCGCCGCCGCGTTTCGAACGGTCGCGCCGGTGCGTGGCCGTATGGAGTCGGTTCCAGCCCGCGGCAGCGACATCACGGTGGTGGTCGACTACAGCCACAAGCCCGACGCGCTCCGTGCGGCGTTGGAGTCCGCCCGAGAGTTCGCGTCGGGCGACCTCTGGGTGGTGTTCGGCGCGGGCGGGGATCGGGACCGTGCCAAGCGACCCCTGATGGGAGCGGTCGCGGACGAACTCGCAGATCACTGCGTCGTCACATCCGACAACCCACGCACCGAGGATCCCGTCGTGATCATCGACGAGATCACGGCTGCGATGTCAACTCCTCTGATCGAGGTGGATCGCGACGAGGCCATCGCCACCGCACTGCGGGCGGCGAGATCAGACGACGTCGTCGTGATCGCCGGCAAAGGGCACGAGACCACACAGACCATCGGCGATGAGGTGCGGCCCTTCGACGACGTCGCGGTCGCGAAGCGATACCTCGACGCACGAATCGCTGCAGGAGATGCCTCGTGATCGCCCTCCTCATCGCCACCGCCGTCGCCATGGGCGTGTCCCTCGTCGGGACTCGCTACCTCGTCCCGTGGCTGCAGTCTCACGGCGTCGGTCAGCCGATTCGGCTGGACGGCCCGCAGGGGCACATGACCAAGGCCGGCACGCCGACGATGGGTGGCGTGGCGATCGTTGCCGGGGCAGTCGCCGGCTACATCGTCAGCCACCTCCGCGCCGAGACGATCTTCACGCGCAGCGGCATCACACTCATGCTCGCAATCATGGGTGCGGGGCTCGTGGGGCTGCTGGACGACTGGATCAAGGTCAGCCGCGAGCGCAATCTCGGCCTCAACAAGCGGGCGAAGGTGATCGGTCTCCTCACGGTGGCCTTCGGGTTCGCGATCCTCTCCATCGCCTGGGCGGGAACCGCCTCGGCGATCACCTTCACCCGCACCGGGTTCCCCGACCTGTCGGTCCCCAAGCTGCTCTGGGTCGCGTGGGCGGTGCTCATCGTCCTCGGCTTTTCCAACGCAGTGAACCTGACGGATGGGCTCGACGGGCTGGCCGGTGGCTCGGCGGCTATCGGCTTCGCCGCATTCATCATCATCGGGTACTGGTCGTTCCGGCACCCGACGATCTACGGGGTGGCGCACGCGCTGGATCTCGCGATCGTGGCGGCAGCGATGGCGGGCGCGTGCATTGGCTTCCTGTGGTGGAACGCCCCTCCGGCGCGGATCTTCATGGGCGACACCGGTTCGCTCGCGATCGGAACGGCGATGGCGGGCTTGGCGCTGCTGCTCGAGACCCACCTCCTCCTCCCGATCGTCGGTGGCCTGTACGTGATCGAGACCATGTCGGTGATCCTGCAGGTGGGTTCGTTCCGCGGCACCGGCAAGCGCATCTTCCGCATGGCGCCGATCCACCACCACTTCGAGCTCGGCGGTTGGCCCGAGACCACGGTGCTGATTCGGCTCTGGATCGTGAACTCGCTGTGCGTCGCCTTCGCCCTGGGCGTGTACTACGCCGACTATGTGCGCCTCGGCGTCGTCGAGTTGCCCGGCGGGTCGCTGTGACGGCGATCGACCTGGACCGGACGCTCGTCGTCGGCATCGGCGTCACCGGCCGCGCCGTCGCTGGCGCGCTGGTGCGCCGCGGGTACACCGTTGATCTGGCAGACGATCGACCAGACGGTGTCTCCCTCGACGGGTTGAACGGCGGGCTGGTCTTCGACTCCTCGGACGACGCGGTGCTCGAAGGGCTCGTGGCGGCCAGTACCGCCGTGGTGCCCAGCCCGGGCGTTCCCCGACACCATTCGTGCTATCGCCTCGCGGACCTCCACGGCCGACCCGTGGTGAGCGAACTGGATCTCGCCGCCGAGTGGGACACGCGGCCGATCGCAACGGTGACCGGCACCAATGGCAAGACCACGGTGACCACACTCACGACCTCCATGCTGCGTCGCTCCGGCATCGCTGCCGTCGCGGCCGGCAACACCGAGACGCCGCTCGTCGAAGCGATCGAGGACGAGGGCGGCGCGTCGGGCGAGGCCTTCGTGGTGGAGGCCTCGTCGTTCAGGCTGGAGCGGACGAGGATCTTCCGCCCCCGCGCCGCGGCCTGGCTCAATCTCGCGCCGGACCATCTCGACTGGCACGGGGACCTCGAGAGCTATGCGGCCGCCAAGGCGAGGATCTTTGCCCACCAGACCGCCGACGACGTGGCGGTGCTCCCCGCCGGCGATCGCAGCGTGCTGGATCGCGTGGGTGAGATTCGAGCGCGGGTCGTGACGTTCGGGTCCGGCGGCGACGTCGGACCACGCGGCGACCACCTCGTGGCCCACGGCGACCACGTGGTCTTACTGGCCGAGATCAAGCGCCGACGACCGCACGATCTCGCCAACGCGGCCGCTGCCGCAGCGCTGTCGCTCGCGATGGGCGCCACCCGTGACGCGGTGGCGGACGAACTGCGTGAGTTCGGCGGCCTGCCGCATCGACTCGAGACGATCGCCACGATCGCAGGTGTCACCTTCCACAACGACAGCAAGGCCACAGCTCCGCATGCAACCGTTGCGGCGCTCGCTGGCTTCGAGCGCCCCGTGCTGGTCGCCGGCGGCCGCAACAAAGATCTCGACCTCAGCGAGTTGGGGTCGCTGTCTGCAGGGCTCACCGGCGTCGTTCTGATCGGTGAGGCCGCCGACGAACTCGCCGACGTCTTCGGGACCGGTGTGCCGATCCGTCGGGCCGATTCGATGGACGACGCCGTCGATCTGGCCGCCTCATTGGCCGCCGAAGCGGGCGCACTCGACGTCGTGCTGTCGCCCTCTTGCGCGTCGTTCGATTGGTACCGCAACTACGAGGAACGTGGCGACGACTTTCGTCGGGCGGTCCTCGCCAGGACTCATCACGAGGAGATCCCCGCCGGATGACGACCACCACGACGGGTTCGTCCTCGAGGCGACGCGCCTCGGCCGCGGCAACGGATCCTACCGCTCGGCCGCGACGTTCGGCCGGTTCGGCTGCGCCCCTGCGGTACGTCGCGATGCTCGCTGCCGTCCTGCTGCTGTTGCTCGCGGGTGTGGTGCTCGTCCTCTCGGCGAGCAACGTGGCCGGCATCCGCGACGCGGGAGGGTCGTTTTTCTACTTCAACCGTCACCTTCTGTATGTGGGCCTGGCGATCGTGGTCGTCCTCGTGACGGTGCGGATCGACTACCGGTTCCTCCGACACTTCGCGGTACCCCTCGTCCTCGCCGTCGCCGCGGTGGCTGGGCTCCTCACGGTGCTGATGCTGGGGCGGGTGATCAACGGATCGCGGCGCTGGATCGATGCGGGTCCCTTCAACATCCAGCCGTCCGAGATCGCCAAGCTCGCGCTCGTCATCGGCCTCGCAGCCTTTCTGGAGAAGCGCAGGCACCAGCTCACGCGGAGCGATCGCATCCTTCGCCCGACGGTTCTCGGTCTGGGTCTGCTGTGCGCGCTCGTCATGGCGCAGCCAGACCTCGGGACGACCCTCATCCTCGTCACGATCGCGATCGGCATGCTCTTCGCCGCAGGAGTGCCAAAGCGCGACGTGTCGAAGGTGCTGGCCGGG
>CAYUBX010000117.1:0-7707 GCA_964443165.1 uncultured Acidimicrobiales bacterium | reverse complement strand
GTCAGCCCAGCCCCGCCGACCCGATTCGACCCATTCTGACGCCACCTGATCCCACCAAGCCCGGTTCGACACGACATGTTGGTGAAACTCCGGGCGATCCACCCCTCCAGTAAAGCACCCGCCCGAAACGAGGAGCAGGAGCGATCCGCTCGGCCGGTTAGACCTGACTTGGCGCCCCTGGCTGGCCTGCGATGGGCCCTGCCAGGACGTGCGACCAAAGGCTTGTTCTGTGTTTAGCAGCCCGCTCTAGGGGGCGTACGCAACACCCGGTAGGTGGATCAGCCGTCGATGGCGGCGCGCATCGTCGCCACCACGTCGACGAATTCCCGCCGCTCGTCCTCGGTCAGCGCACCGAAGCCCGGAGCGCACGCCACGGTGGTCAGCCGCTCGGCCTCGAGGCGAGCATCGTTGTCGCCATCGGGGTGGGGCGCCGTCCAACCGAATGTCTCGGCCCATTTCGAACCGCCACGAATGGGATCGTCCGTCGACATGATGGCGGCGTGTGGACCGAGCCCGACCGCGTGGACCGCCGCCAGATGGGCACCACCTCGCATCTCGCGCAGGGTCTGCAGCACCACGGTCGCGTCACCGGAGGGGTCGCCGGGCAGGGGCACGGTCCGCCACCCGGCGAACAGCGCGCTGATAGAGGGAAGCGTTGCGCCGGCGACCCTGCCACCGAGCTCGGCACATCGCGCGACAACAGCGGGATCGAGCCCGACGAAGGCCTCGCGACCCCACCTCGCGGCGTGCTCTGCGTAGGCGAGCGCAACATCCCAGGCAGGCACCCCGCGGTCCCGGATCTCCCAGATGCTCATCACCTTGTCGGGGGCCATGAAGCCGATCGCAGCAGCGACTGCCGATGCTTCGGCCTCACCCATCACTCCCGCACGTCCCACGGTCCACAGGCCGAACGGGCCGGCGAGGCCCAACCGCTCCGCGACCGGAGCGGCCGAGGGGTCCTGCATCCAGGTGCGACCGATCTCGAGAATCGGGCGAGCGACCGCCTCAGCAGCCTCGGCGGGTGACAGCGTCGTTGACATGGGCGCCGACGCTACCGGACGCTCCGGGTCACGTTGCACGGCCGGTACGACACCGACCTCGCCCACCACGTCCTGGACGCCGAATACGCCACCGCCGGACTCGCGTCGACAGTGGCGGCCCAGGCCACGACTCCAGGCTGGGTCTGACGCCAGCAGCCAGGTCGGGACCTTCGACCCTGCCGGTGAGGAGCGTGCGTCGGCCATCGTGACTCCACCGAGTGAGGAGCCACAAGATGAGCACCACAGCCGCCGACCACAAGGTCGATCGCATCCGAGCGGTCCCCATGTTCGCCTCCGCCTCCGCCAGCACGCTCGAGCTGCTCGCTCAATCCACCGACGAGGTGACCGTCCAACCTGGGAAGGTTCTCGTCACCGAAGGGCATCTCAGCCACGACGCGTACGTCATCGAATCCGGCACGGCCGAAGTGCTCGTCGATGGTGAGGTCGTCGCGGAGATCCCCGCGGGTGAGTTGATCGGGGAGTTGGCCTTCCTCGACCCCGGCCCCTCCACTGCGACGGTCCGGGCCCAGACTCGAATGGACGTGCTCGTCATCCCCCACAACCGTTTGGACGCCATCGTTGCCGCCAGCCCCGAGATGCTCCGAACGATGGCAACAGAGCTCGCGGCCCGACTCCGCCGAATGGACGCCCGGCACCGTGAGGACACCCACCAGATCGTCAGCCTGTCCATCGAGGCGACGCGGACCGTCCAACCGCCGATGCTCTACACCAGGCCGCAGATCTGACCCAGCTCGACCCCTCCCGGATCCGCTCCCCCCAAGGAGCGTCAGGCGTGGGGCGGGGTCGCCCACACCCGGTCCCGCCCCACTTCCTGCCGCTGCTGCTGAGCCGATTCGGTCATCGCGACCACGCCACCGCCCCTGGCGTCGACTAGGAAAGGGGCGAGGCGGGAGGTGAAGGTGCCCGAGCTGGAAGCCGTGGGCGTCGAGTTCGTCGACCGCGCTGCCCACATCGTGAAGGTCGAGCGCATCATCGACGCCACGCGCACCGAGATCTGGAACGTGATCACCGAGACGTCGACGTGGACGAGCTGGTTTCCCACGATGACCAGAGCCGAGTCGGTGAGCCAGCCAGCCCCCCTTGGCTCGACCCGAACAGTCAAGATCGGCCCTCTCCTGGCGGACCAACAGATCGTCGCGGCAGACGAGCCGGCGCGCTGGGGCTTCACCGTCGTTCGCACCAACCTTCCGATCGCGACCCACATGCTCGAACTCCTCGATCTCGAGGACGTCGGCTCCCCTGACCGACCTCGCACCCGCGTCATCTACACAGGCGCCTTCACGCCGAAGTGGTTCAATCGCCCGTTCTTCGCGATGACCAAGCGCAGCGTCGCCACGACCTGGCGCCACGGGCTCGACGGGCTGGCCGCCCACGTCGGCGGCTCCGGTAACGAGTCCGGGTAGTACCACCGGCACCGCGGCGGGCGATTCAATACGCTGCGCCGATGGCAGTCGTCGAAACCTCCGTCGCCGACCACGTCGCCGTGGTCACCCTCAACCGGCCGGAGGCTCGCAACGCCCTCGACCCCGAGCTGATCATCGGCCTGGCAGGCACATGGCGTGCGCTCGCCGTCGACGACGACGTTCGGACCATCGTCGTGACCGGCGCCGAGGGCACGACCTTTTGTTCCGGCTTCGATCTCGGGACCACGATCCCTCTGATGTCCGGCGCCCGCGAGCCTCGGAACGAGCACGAGCAGGCCGTCGTGGACGACCTCGGCCTCCTCGGAGTCGCCACCATGCGGGACTTCGATCCGGGCAAACCGGTGATCGCAGCCGTCAACGGTCATGCGATCGCCGGTGGAATGGAGCTCATGTTGGCGAGCGATCTGCGCGTCGTCGCGAGCGGGGTGCGGCTCGGGTTGTCCGAGGTCGCGCTCGGTCTCATCCCCGCCATGGGCGGCACGGCGCGGCTCGCTCGGCACCTCCCACAGGCGGTCGCGATGGAGCTCCTGCTGACCGCGAAGCCGGTTCCGTCCGACGAGTTGGCGCACACCGGTCTCATCAACCGCCAGGTCGCCGTGGAGGACGTCCTCCCCACCGCACTCGAGCTCGCGGCCACCCTGGCCGGCAACGCTCCACTCGCCCTGCGCGCCGCACGTGAGGTGATCCGGGCATCAGCCGATCTGCCCGAAGCGGAGGCGCTGGCGCTGGAGAACCAGCGGTCCTCCGAGCTCGCGCAGACCGAGGACGCTCGCGAGGGACCCCTCGCCTTCATGGAGAAGCGGAGCCCGGTGTGGAGCGGGCGGTGAACCGATGACGACGTACGAGACAACCGTCGCCGAGCTCGACCTCGAGACCGACGACGGCACGATGAACTGCCACGTCATCACGCCGAACATCCCCGGGCGCACGGCCCCGCACCGCGCCGTCGTCGTCTACATGCCCGCGTCGGGGCTTCGGCCCGAGCTGGTGGACATCGCCGCGCGCATCGCGTCGAGCGGCTACGTGACGGTGCTGCCCAATGCCTTCTACCGGCTCGCACGACACGTCGACATCGATGCCAACCGACTCGGCGACGAGGACTACCTGCCGGTGCGGCAGTTCATGTTCGAACTGGCCACCAACATCACCAACCCCCGCATCATCCACGACACCGGACGGATTCTTGAGTGGCTCGACGGTGAGCCGGACATCGAGGCGTCCGAGGTGGGCGGGGTCGGTTATTGCATGGGAGGCCGGCTCGTGATGGCGGCCGCCGGCGCGTCCCCGAACCGGTTGCCGGACTCGCCGCACCTTCGTCTGCACGAGATCTCGGGCGAGCTCTATTTCGGGCTCGCCGACAACGACATCTACGTGAGCGATGAGGAGATGGATGCCCTTCGTGCGCACATGGCGACCATCGACGTCGAGCACACGATCGAGCTCTACCCCGACACGGAGCACGGCTTCGTCTTCCCCGAGCGGTACTGCTTCTCCCCCGAGGGCGCCGAGCTTCACTACCTGCGGCTCGCCGAGTTGTTCGCCCGTCGCCTGACCTGAGCCGCCGCTCCGCCGAACGGCTCACCGAATCATCCCTTCGACCGATGGTTTTGCCGTCGCGCTCCTCCCTACCCTGGGCAGCGTGCGGGTCAACGTGAGAGTCCCCTTCCTCCTCGCCATCGCCCTTGCTGCGGCCCTGCTGTTCGCGGCGTGCTCCGACAGCGACGACCCGTCGACATCGGGGGGAGGCGACCCGGTCGTCGAAACGACAACGACGACGGAAGCGACCGAACCGGGCTTCGCCGGCGAGGTTCTCGCCCCCATCCAAGAGACCTGCGCTCGCTGCCACACAGGCGACGGGCCCGGGACCCCTCATCTCCGCCTCGACACGGTGGGCGACATCGTGCAGAACGCGGACGCCATTCATCTCGCGGTGAGCACCGGGTACATGCCGCCGTGGCCAGCTTCCGCCGAGAGCGTCGCGTTCCGCAACGACTACGACCTCGCCGAGAACCAGCGGAACGCGATCTTGTCCTGGGCGTCGTTCGACCCCACGGCCGACATCCCCCACGACACACCGGTCGTCTCCTCCGCCGGAATCCGCCGTCTCACCGACGTCGACGCGGTGATCGGGCCCGTCGGCGGCTACGACGGCGAGGCCGGCCAGCCCGACGAGTACCGCTGCATGATCTACGATCCCGGCTTCACCGAGACCACCTGGATCACGGGGTACGAGTTCGTCCCCGACCAGACCGAGGTCGTCCATCACGCGATCGGGTACCTCGCGCCGGCGAGCGAACGGGGGACGGCCGACTCCCTCGACGGGCAGCACCCAGAGCAGGGCGGGTGGCCGTGCTTCGGGAGCTCGGGCATCGGCGACGACGAGATCTTCCTCGGCTGGGCGCCGGGTCAGGGCCCCACCGAGCTCCCCGACGGATCCGGCATGCGGATGGAAGCCGGCGACTTCGTGATCATCCAGGTTCACTATCACTTCGAGGTGGACGCACCGCTCGACCAGAGCACGATCGAGTTCGACCTC
Organism: uncultured Acidimicrobiales bacterium; assembly: GCA_964443165.1. GTDB lineage: Bacteria > Actinomycetota > Acidimicrobiia > Acidimicrobiales > Poriferisodalaceae > JAYPWI01. The sequence continues at coordinate 2,686 of CAYUBX010000117.1, read as the reverse complement.
GCGGAGGACAGCGAGGTCACCGACGAGGTGAGGGTGATCTCGTTCGTCGCGCCGGCGGAGATCCCGTGTAGCGATGACGAGGCCGGCCCGCTGTGCGACCGAGAGGCTGCCATGGCGGCCGCTATCGAGAAGTACGGCCACGACGGGGTGCAGGCGGACGACATGCTGCTCGTGTGCCGCCAACGAGCAAGCGACTTCGCCCACATGACGAGCGGTATCGCCACCTCGTCGTGTGACCTGCCAGCCCGGAGCAGCGGGACGATCATCTCCGTCCTCGGACACGAGCACGAGCTCGGGGCGAGCTTCCGCATGACCCTCAATCCCGGCGGACCGGAGGAGGTCGTGCTGCTCGACATCCCGCGCTGGTCGTTCGACTGGCAGCTCAACTACTACCCGGTCGAGGAGATTCGGCTCTCGCCCACAGACAGGGTTCGGATCGAGTGCAGCTGGGATCGCGCCAAGCGCGACCCCGACCTCGAGCCCGCCTACATCCTGTGGGCCGACGGCACAGACGACGAGATGTGCTTCGCGACGATCGTGGTGCGGGAGGGCTGATCCAGCCCCGGCTCACTCAGAGAAACGGGAGCTGGCTGATCTCAGCGAAACGGGAGCCGTGCGGTGATTCGACGGTGACTGTGGACCCGGCCTCGACCACGTTCCGCTCGATCTGCGCCAGTCCGATCGTGCGCCCCACCCGCGGCGAGATGATGACTGCGGAGAGCGTCCCCACCTGGCGACCGTCGAGTTCGACCGGCGTCCGGTACTCCAGCGGCCACGCGTCGGCGATCGAGCCGTCGCCGTCTTCGAGAACCAGGCCAACGAACAGGCGCTCCGGGCCCTCCTCCACGACGCGCTGCAGCACGGACTTGCCGATGTAGTCGGCATCGCAGTCGACGTCGACGAACCGAGCCATCCCGCACTCGAAGGGGTTGGACCCGGGCGTGTTGTCCCCGCCCCACGCCAACAGGCCGCTCTCGACCCGTTCGATGTGGTTGGGAGCACCCGGACCGATCCCGTACTTCTCCCCCGCTTCGGCGACGCGATCCCAGAGCTCGACACCGCGCGATCCGTCCTCGAGGAAGAGTTCGAAGCCCCCTTGCTTGCTCCACCCAGAGCGGCAGAGCGTGATAGGGATCCCGTCCAGGTCGGTCTCGACGAACCAGAAGTACTTCATGGTCCGGACATGGTCTCCGAAGAGGTCGGCCACCAGGTCGACAGCGAGGGGCCCCTGAATCGCCAGCGGCGAGACGTCAGGCTCGGTGACCTCGACGTCGAAGCCGCGCTCGAACGCCACGGCGCGGCACCAGAGCAACATGTCGCTGTCGGCGATGGAGAACCAGTAGCGCCCGCCGCTGAGCTTCATCAGGACCGGGTCGTTGAGGAGGACACCGTCGTGGTCGCACATCGCGACGTACTTCGCCTGCCCTTCCTTCATCGACGACAGATCACGGGCGGTCAGGTATTGCACGCACTCGTCAGCGTCTGGGCCGGCCACCTGCACCTGGCGTTCACACGAGACGTCCCACATGGCGACGCCCTCGATCAACCGGCGATACTCGGCCACGAGATCCCCGTACGAGGTGGGCATCAGCATCTTGTTGTAGATGGTCGCGTCAGAGACGCCTGCGGCGACGACAGCGTCGTGGAACGGCGACCGACGGATGCGCGGCGAGGGGGTGACGGTCGGCACGACAGAAAAGTATGGCCGCGGGACTAGATTCCCTGCATGAACGAACGTGTCATTCCTTCATCCATGCAGAAAACCTATGACCGCTTCCATTTCGCTCCTGCGGTCAAGGTCGGCGATCTGTTGCTGTGCTCCGGCCAGATCGGCGCAGGCGATGATCCGGCGGAGCAATTCCGCTCGGCGTTCGGAATGGTTCGCGAGGTGCTCCAGGCAGCGGGCGCCGACCTCGACGACATCGTCGAGATGACCACGTTCCACGTCGACATGGGCGAGCACCTCGGCACCTTCATGGGCGTCAAGGACGAGTTCATCTCCGAGCCATACCCGGCCTGGACTGCGATCGGCTGCACCGAGCTGGCGATGCCCAACGGTCTGGTCGAGATTCGCGTTCAGGCACACGTCGGGTGACAGGCGGCGGTTCGGCGGAGCCGCTGCTGGTCAACGTTCTTGGTGCGCGGACCCGCGACGGGAGCGAGGGTCCCGGCCACCGGCTGCTCGTCCTCATCCACGGGTACGGGGCCGACGAACACGACCTCGCGCCCCTCGCCCAGCTCTACGACCCCGACGGCAACTTCTTCGCGGTCTGCCCGCGCGGCCCCAACACCGTTCCGCCGTGGGGTGCGGGCTGGTACGAGCGGGGACCGTCCGGGGAGATCGACGGCGCGGCCTTCGCCCACTCAGCGGATCGGCTGGACGCCACCATCGACGCCGTGTGTGCGGAGTTCGGCTATGCGCGGCGGGAGGCGGTGTTCGTCGGGTTCTCCCAAGGGTGCGCGATGACGCTGGCGGTCACGCTCCGTTCGGGTGCGGTGCGACCCGCCGCGATCTGCTGCCTGTCGGGAATGCTCCAGGAGGTCGACGAGCTCAACTACGACTGGGACGCCGACGATCTGCCGCCGGTCTACGTGCAGCACGGAACGCTCGACCCCCTGGTGGAGGTCTCCCGGGGCCACCGGATTCGCGACACGCTGCAGGCCCACGGCGTCAACGTGGCGTACG
>CAYUBX010000116.1:0-7724 GCA_964443165.1 uncultured Acidimicrobiales bacterium | reverse complement strand
ACGGCGCGCTCCAAGGGGCGGGTGCAATTCGTGTGCAGGAGGCGCCACCTACCTCGTGATGGACCTGTTCATGGACCTCCCCGAGACCGAGGCCCTCCGGTGGGTCACCCTCGGCGGTCTCGCAGCGATGGCGTTGGTGCTGTTCGTCGAGCTCAGCGGCCGCCACTCACGCCACGTCGAGATGGCCGTGCACGCGATGACCCGCGGAGAACACATGGGACGATTCTGGGCGGGCGTGCTCCTCGGCATGCTCGCTCCCGCGGCGGTGCTGATCATCGCCCTCGCCACCGATTCGACGAGCGCAACCGCACCGGGCATCGCCGGGCTCGCGGTGATCGTCGGCATGTGGTTCTACGAGGACAGCTATGTCCGGGCCGGACAATCGGTCCCGCTCTCCTAGGCCGGCCGGAGGAACTCGAGTGACGCATTACAAGGACCCCACCCCCAACGCCGGTCTGACCAACTTTCCGCCCCACGAGCAGTGGCGCGACTGGACCGAGCTCGACGCCAAGGCGTGGCCGAACAAGGTGCAGCGGAAGTACACGCTCGTTCCCACCACGTGCTTCAACTGTGAGGCCGCGTGCGGGCTCGTCGCCTACGTCGACCAAGAGAGCGGCGAGATCGCGAAGTTCGAGGGCAACCCCGAGCATCCGGCGTCGCGCGGGCGCAACTGTGCCAAAGGCCCGGCCACGCTCAACCAGGTGTACGACCCCGAGCGGGTGCTCTTTCCGCTGCGCCGGGTCGGCGACAGGGGGGCGGGCCAGTGGGAGCGCGTCAGCTGGACCGAGGCGCTCGACGACATCGCCGGCCGTATCCGCACCGCTATCGAGGAGGGTCGGCGCGACGAGGTGATGTACCACGTCGGCCGCCCTGGTGAAGACGGCTACACCGAGCGGGTGCTCCAGGGATGGGGCGTCGCCGGCCACAACAGCCACACAAACATCTGCTCCTCCAACGCGCGCATCGGCTATCAGAGCTGGATGGGTCACGACCGGCCCTCGTCCGACTACGCCAATGCCGAGGTGATCTTCCTCATCTCGAGTCACCTCGAGGCGGGCCACTACTTCAACCCCCACGCCCAGCGGATCATCGAGGCGCAGCAGAAGGGCGCCACGGTCATCTGTGTCGACCCACGCCTGTCCAACACCGGCTCGAAGGCCGACCACTGGCTCCCGGCCTGGCCGGGCACCGAGCCGTTCCTGCTCCTGGCGATCGCCCGCCTGCTCCTGGAGAACGGAACGTGGGAGCGCGACTTCGTCCGGCGCTGGACCAATTGGGAGACTTACCTGCGCGAGACCCGACCGGATCTTCCGGTGGAGTTCGAGTCCGTCGAGCAGGCGATGCTCGACGAGTACGCCGCCTACACGCCAGAAGAGGCCGAGCGGGTCTGCGGTGTCTCGGCTCGCGAGCTGCGTCAGATCGCCGAGATCATCGGTGCGCACCCCACCAAGTTCGCATCGCACAACTGGCGTGCCGCGGGCGCGGGCAACCTCGGGGGCTGGCAGACGGCCAGATGCCTCTTCTTCCTCAACGTGCTCACCGGATCCGTCGGCACGGTCGGTGGCACGAGCGGCAACGGCTGGAACAAGTTCAAGCCCCACGCACCCCTCGGCCACCAGACGATCGAGCACTGGAACGAGATGTCGTGGCCGAAGGAATACCCCCTCAGCTACCACGAGATGTCGATCTTGCTGCCCCACTTCCTCAACGAGGGCAGGGGCAAGCTCGACGTCTACTTCACCCGCGTCTACAACCCGATCTGGACCAACCCGGACGGGTTTTCGTGGATGGAGGCCCTCACCGACTCCTCCAAGGTGGAGTGCCACGTCGCGCTCACCCCGACGTGGAGCGAGACGGCATGGTTCGCCGACTACGTGCTCCCGATGGGCGTCGGCTCCGAGCGGCACGACGTCGCCAGCTTCGAGACCCATGCCGGTCGGTGGATCGGCTTCCGGCAGCCGGTGATGCGCCGGTACGCCGAGATCCGCGGCGAGGAGCTCGATGACGACAGCCGATCGCACGAGTTCAACCCGGGCGAGGTGTGGGAGGAGAACGAGTTCTGGCTCGACCTCTCGTGGCGCATCGACCCCGATGGCTCGCTCGGTGTCCGCGAGCACTTCGCGTCTCGTCAGGACCCCGAGTCGGTGATGCCGATCGACGAGTACTACGGCCTCATGTTCGAAGAAGAGGTGCCCGGCCTGGCCGAGGCCGCCGCCGACGCGGGTCAGACCCCGCTCGAGTACATGCGCGATCGCGGTGCGTTCGCCGTGCCCGGCGATCCGTATCTGCCGTATGAGAAGGCCGTCGACCCCTCTGCGGTGGAGGGGGCCACCAAGGACGACGACGGCGTCTACCGGGTGCCCGGCACCGCGGGAGTGTTCGACGGGTCGGACGATGCGTTCAGCTCCACCAAGCTCGCGCCGCTTGGCGATGGGTCGCCCGCGGTCGAGGTCGATGGCGAGCTGAAGGAGGGTTTCCCCACCCCGTCCAAGAAGCTCGAGCTCTATTCCACCACCCTCAAGGACTGGGGATGGCCCGAGTACGCCACGCCGACCTGGATCCCGAGCCACGTCCACTGGGAAGACCTCGACATGCAGGGGAACGAGCGGATCCTCCTGCCGACCTTCCGCATCCCCACGCTGATCCACACACGCTCGGCCAACTCCAAGTGGCTCAACGAGATCAGCCACCGTCACCCGCTGTGGATCCATCCGTCCGATGCCGAGAAGCTGGGCATCGACGAGAACAGGCTGGTGCGGATCACCACCCGGATCGGCCACTTCGTGATTCAGGCGTGGCGGACCGACGGCATCCGGCCTGGTGTGGTCGCGGCCTCGCATCACATGGGCCGCTGGCGGATCGAAGAGGATGCCGCTCGCTCATGGGGTGCCGGTCGGGCGGAGATCTCGTCGACGGGCTCGGACGGAGGGACGGCGTGGTCCCTCAAACGCACCCACGGAATGCAGGCCTACGAGTCCGACGACCCCGATACCGGCCGCATCTGGTGGAACGACACGGGCGTCCACCAGAACCTCACCTTCGCTGTGCAGCCCGACCCGATCTCGGGCATGCAGTGCTGGCACCAGCGCGTTCGTGTCACGCCTGCCGCGGCGGGGGACGAGTACGGCGACGTGGTGGTAGACACCGCGAGGTCGCGCGAGGCCTACCTGGAGTGGCTCGACAAGACCCGACCGGCGCCTGGACCCCACGGGTTGCGGCGACCGTTGTGGTACGCCCGCCCTCTCAAGCCGCACGTGAGCGCGTACCGAGTTTCGTAGCCCGAAAGGATCCACCCGATGTTCGACGTCCTCCCGGATCGAGTGCCCTGGTATGTGGTGGGCCCCGGCCTGGGCCTTCTCATCGTCGGGCTGTTCGTCATCGCGAATCAGCCTCTCGGCGCCAGCGGTGCCTACGTCCAGACCGCCGGTCTGGTGCGCCGACGCGAGAACGTCGCCCTCTGGCGCGTCTGGTACTTCGTCGGGATGTTCGCCGGTGGCCTGATCGTGACCCACGTCTTGCGCAGCGGCGCAGGCGAACTGCGCTCCGGGTATGACTCCATGCGGGCCGTCTTCCCTCTGTGGGCTGTCGTGCCCATCGTGTTCGGCGGCGCGACGCTGCTGGGCTACGGCGCCGGGATGGCGGGCGGGTGCACGTCGGGACACGGTCTCTGCGGAACCTCACAGCGCTCGCCGGCCAGCCTCACCGTCACGGCCACGTTCATGGCGGTCGCGATCGCGGTCACCTTCGTCCTGCGGGTCGCCACGGGAGGTGACCTCTGATGTCGAAGAACGCTCGCCTCAACGCTGTCGGCCTTCTGTTCGGCGCACTCTTCGGAGGCCTCCTGACAGGTGCCAACCTCCACGAGTACGACACCATCCACGCGATGCTCCGCCTCGACGAGCCAGACGTGTTCTTCCTGATGGCGTCGGCGATCGGGGTGTCTGCTCCGTTGCTGTGGTTGCTCGAGCGACGGGGTGTCGTCACACCGTTTGGCGGGCCGATGTCACTGTCGCGCTCGAAGCCTCAGCGGCACCACGTTGTGGGCGGCGCCCTCTTCGGTTTGGGGTGGGCCTTCGCAGGCACGTGCCCGGCCCCGGCCCTGATCATGGTGTCGAGCGGCGCGATGCTCGGCCTCGTCGCAATCCCGGGGATCTTCCTCGGCCTGCACCTGCGTGAACGGCAGACTCTCGCCGCGATGGCCGGAGCCGCTCACGTGGGCGACGGCGAACATCGCGAGACCATCGGTTCCGGCACCTGACCCAGCGGTCTTGCGACGATCAGCCGCGCCCAGCACGGACACACGTCACGAGAACCGGAGCTTGGCGGCGATCTGATCGACGGACGGGCGATCGTCTGGTCCGTCGCTCCAGCGCGCCCATGTGAGCACTCCCTCCGGCGAGATCACGAAGTCTCCTCCGAGCTGCCGCGTGTCCTCGGTCGGACGAGCCAGATCGCGGAGCCCGCGGTCGCGGAGGATCTCTGCGTAGCGCCGTGCCGCTCGAAGGCCCCAGGCTCGCCGCCAGCTCGTTCGGCCGAGCCCGTATGCGCGATATGCATGGCGGCCGGCGTCGGCCAGGACGGGAAAGGGCAGATCGAGCCGCTCCGTGTACTCCAGGACGAGGTCACCGGTGGAGAAGGTGACCACTGCCACGGCGGTCTGATCGCCGAGCCGGTCGAGTGCGTCGCGCACGGCGACGACGTGCTCCGCGCACGGCAGTCAATGGATGTGTCGGTGAAACACCACCAGGACCGGTCGACCCCGCTGGTCGGCGAGGCTCCATCGCCCGCCGTCCGCCGCAGCCAGGTCGATCGGGGGCGCGGGCTGTCCGACCTGCGGGCGGTCCGGCGGAGGGGCGTTGGTTCGTCGCATGAGGTGGAGATCGCGGGCCATCCCGACGATTCCGACGCTAGCGCTTCGGGTGTAAGTCGAGCGGGTTGACGATTAGTCCGAATGTCCGTACAATAACTCCCATGTCCAGCACCAGCCCGTCCATCGCCCCGTGGCTTCGTGGCTACGAGCGCGGCGATCTGCGACACGATCTGGCCGCGGGGCTCACGATCGGCGCAATGCTGGTGCCGCAGGCGATGGCGTACGCGCTTCTCGCCGGCCTGCCGCCCGAAGTCGGCCTGTACTCGGCCACCATTCCGGTGTTGGTCTACGCCGTTCTGGGGAGCTCTCGGCAGCTCGCCGTCGGACCCGTGGCGATCGTGTCGCTGCTCACGGCCTCGGCGCTCGGCCCGGTCGTCGAAGAGGGCAGCGCCGGGTACGTGGCCGCCGCGGCGCTGCTGGCCCTCATGGTCGGTGTGGTGCATCTCGCAATGGGCGCAGCGCGGCTCGGTTGGCTGGTGAACTTCCTGTCCCACTCGGTGTTGGTCGGGTTCACCGCGGCGGCAGCGATCATCATCGGGTTCAGCCAGACGAAACACCTGCTCGGGATCTCAGTCGAACGACGCGAACACTTCGTCCACACCGTGTTCGACGTGCTCCGCAGCGTGTCCGACGGCCATGGCCTGACCATGGCCGTCGGATTTGTCAGCATCGGTGCGCTCCTCGGGCTTCGACGAGTGGCCCCGCGACTGCCCGCTGCGCTCGCTGTCGTCGTGGGATCGATCGTCGCGGTCGAGCTTCTCGACCTCGAGTCGCGCGGCGTCCGAGTGGTGGGCGACATCCCCGACTCGCTTCCCGCCTTCGGGCTGCCCGACCTCGGCGGGTCGCTGATGGCCGATCTCGCTGTGGCGGCGATCGTGATCACGATGGTCGGGTTCATGGAGTCGTTCGCCGTCGCCAAGGTGTACGCCCGCAAACACCGCGACGAGCTCGATGCCAACCGGGAGCTGATCGGGCTCGGGGCTGCCAACGTCACCTCCGGACTCTTCGGTGGCTACCCGGTGACGGGTGGCTTCTCGCGGACCGCGGTCAACGATGCAGCCGGGGCTCGCACGCCTCTCGCCTCGGTTGTCACTGCGGCCTTGGTGTTGGCGACGATCGTGTTTCTCACCCCGCTGCTCTCGTCGCTTCCCAACGCTGCCCTTGGTGCCGTCATCGTCGTGGCAGTCGTCGGGCTTGTGGACGTGGGGGAGATGCGCCACATCCTCCGCGTCAAGCGAAGCGATGGGATTGGGATGGGCGTTGCGTTCGTTGGCACCCTCGCCCTCGGAATCGAGTTGGGCATCGCCGTTGCGGTCGTGGCGTCGATGCTGGTCGTGTTCGCTCGGATGTCCCGGCCGCACACGGCCGTGCTCGGCCACGTTCCGCAGACCACGAGCTATCGCAACGTCGATCGTTTCGACGACGTCGTGACGCTCCCCGGCATCCGCATCGTCCGGATCGACGCCGCCCTGTCGTTCGCCAACGCGACGAAAGCCAAGGCTCTGCTGATCGCCGAGGGCGCAAAGCTCGACCGTGATCCGCGGGCCCTCATCGTCGACGCCTCGGGCATCAACGATCTCGACGCCACCGGAGCGGAGATGCTCCGGGAGCTGCTGCCGGACCTGGCGGATCGCGGTGTGGAGGTACACCTCTCGGATCTGAAGGGTCCGGTGCGCGACGTCCTCATCCGGTCGGGGATCTGGGATGTGTTGGAGGGCCGTCTCCACGCCTCGACCCACGACGCGGTCCGCTGCGTCACCGGCACGCAGTGCCCCGACACCGATCCGCGGCGAGCAGGGATCGACGAGCGCCCGCCACAGCGCCCGCCACGGAGTTCGCATCACTCCACCTCAGAGAGGACCACCTCATGAAGCTGATCCAGTACTACCTCGACTGCCTGTCACAGGCGTCCTATCTCATCGCAGACACCACGACCGGCCGAGCTGTGGTCGTCGACCCCCGCCGCGATGTCGCTGAGTACATCGCGGATGCCGAGGAACTCGGAGCGACGATCGAGCTCGTGCTCGAAACGCATTTCCACGCCGACTTTCTGTCCGGTCACCTGGAGCTCGCCGCAGCGACCGGGGCCGACATCGGGTACTCGTCGGTGGCCGACACGGAGTTCCCCTCACGGGCGCTGGACGACGGTGAGCGCATCTCGCTCGGAGACGTCCAGCTCGAGATTCTGCACACGCCGGGTCACACCCCGGAGTCGATCAGCATCGTCGTGTGGGAGAGCGCGTCGGACGACGAGCCCCACGTGGTGCTCACGGGCGACACGCTGTTCATCGGTGACGTCGGGCGTCCAGACCTGCTTGCCTCGGTGGGGTTCTCTCGCGACGAGCTGGCCGAGCAGCTGTACGACAGCCTCCACGGCAAGCTGATGACGCTTCCGGACTCAACCCTGGTGTACCCAGCGCACGGGGCTGGCTCGGCCTGCGGGAAGAACCTCTCGACAGAAACGTCGTCGACGATCGGCGAGCAGCGACTCACCAACTATGCGTTGCTGGCCCCCGATCGGCAGGCCTTCGTCGACCTGGTCACCGAAGGGCAGCCGCCGGCGCCCGAGTACTTCATCTACGACGCCATCCTCAACCGGCAGGACCGGCCGCTTCTCGACGAGGACTCTCGGCCGACCGCCCTGTCCCTCGAAGACGTCGACCGCTTGGTCGAGGGTGGCGCCGTGATCCTCGATGGACGGGACCCGGAGGAGTTCGCGCGCGGTCACCTCATCGGTGCGGTCAACGTCGGGCTCGGCGGCCGCTACGCGGAGTTCGCGGGATCTGTTCTCCGCAGCGACGACGACATCGTGTTGGTCGTGGCCGAGGGTGCCGAGATCGAGGCCCGCAATCGC
>CAYUBX010000115.1:0-7828 GCA_964443165.1 uncultured Acidimicrobiales bacterium | reverse complement strand
ATGTGGAGTTCGGGATCCACGCTCGAACCGTCGACCAAGTGGACGAGGAGGTCCGCCTCTGCGACCTCTTCGAGGGTCGACTTGAACGCCTCCACCAGCGAGGTCGGCAGCTTCTGGATGAAGCCGACGGTGTCGGTCATGAGGACGGTCTCACCGCCGGGCAGCTGCAACCGTCGGGTGGTGGCGTCGAGTGTGGCGAAGAGCCGGTCTTCGACGAGCACCCCGGCGCCGGTCAGCCGGTTGAGAAGGGTGGACTTGCCGGCGTTGGTGTACCCGACGATGGCGACGGTGTGGAACCGGGAGCGACGGCGCGACTTTCGCTGGTTCTTCCTCGTTCGCCGGAGCCCGGTGAGGTCCTTCTCGAGCTTGGCGAGCCGGCGCTGAATGCGTCGACGATCGACCTCGAGCTGGGTCTCGCCGGGACCCCGGGTTCCGATGCCGCCGCCCTGCTGGCTGAGCTGGTTGCCCCGGCCACGCAGACGCGGCAGCCGGTAACGGAGCTGCGCCAGCTCGACCTGAGCCTTGCCTTCGAGGGTCGTCGCGTTCTGGGCGAAGATGTCGAGGATCACGGCTGTTCGGTCGAGCGCCGACCTCTTCAGAATCTTCTCGAGGTTGAACTGCTGTGCGGGGCTGAGCTCGTCATCGAAGACGACCGTGTCGGCATCGTGGTCGATCGAGGCGTCGTAGATCTCACCGGCCTTGCCCTTCCCGACGTAGGTCGCCGGATCCGGGGAGTCGCGCTTCTGCACCACTCGATCGACCGGGTCAGCCCCGGCCGTGTCGACGAGCCGAGCCAGCTCATCGAGGTCGGCGTCGATCTCGTCCGACGAGGTCCCGGGGAACTGAACGCCGACGAGCACGATCTGCTCGCGAAAGGCGCGGTCGATGAGGCCGGCGGATTCGCCGCCGAAATCACCGAACGCGCCGCGGTGCGTCTCGTCCTCATCACCGGCATCACCGTTGGCGCCGGTCACCTCGTCGAGATCCCTGTTGCTCACGCGACCCCCGACCACTCGATCGAGCCGACCAGAACCGACGGTCCGATCAGGGTCGCCCGCTCCCCCACCAGGACCCGGACGTCGCCGCCGGGCATGTGCACCGTCACCTCATCGGACGACAGGCCCCATCCAGCGGCGCGGGTCGCGGCCGCGACAGCACCTGTCCCGCAGGCCTCGGTGACACCGGCGCCACGCTCCCAGACCACGAAGTCGAGCGCGTTGTCCTCCCCCGGAGTTGGCGCGATGAACTCGACGTTCATCCCCTCCTCGAAGTGTCCTTCGTAGGCGGATCCGACGGAGGCGACATCGACCTCGTGCGGGGTGTCGACCTGGATGACCAGATGTGGATTGCCGACATCGGCAGTGGCGACGTTGGTCTCACCGATCATGGCAGCGAGCTCGGCCGGAACGCCGGGCCCCTCGCCGACCGACCCCATGTCGACAGACGCGGCGACCACGGCACCCGACCCCTGCACGTCGACGGCGCGCACCCCGCCGTCGGTCCGGATGTGCAGCGACAGGTCGACCGCATGGCGATCGAGGGCGATGGCGTGGGCCAGACAGCGGATCCCGTTGCCGCTCATCTCGGCGCGCGACCCGTCGGAGTTGTAGAGCACCATCACCACGTCGACGTTCGGATCATCATCGGGCAACCCGACGATGAGGCCGTCCGCGCCGATCCCCCGAGAGCGATGGCACAGCGTGCGCGCGAGGTCGGGAAGATCGGCCGGCTCGCTGTCGAGCAGGACGATGAGGAAGTCGTTCCCGAGGCCGTGGTGCTTGGTCAGGCGCATGCGCACTCCATTGTCACAGAGGGCGCCCCGGTTCACGACGTGGTTTGCGTGCTGAGGATTCGTTCGGCCAGCTGCTCGGCGGAGTCGAGGGCGACCCATTCGATGCGCGGGTCACGCCGAAACCAGCGCTGTTGGCGGCGGGCGAACCGCCGCGTGCGCTGCTTCGCAAGGTCGAGCGCTTCGTCGAGGTCGAGCTCGCCGCCGATGTAAAGGAGGAGCTCCTTGTACCCAAGCGCCTGCGCCGCCGTGCGGCTGAGGTCGCGGCCGGCCAGCGCTTCGACTTCGCCGAGAAAGCCGTCCGCCATCTGCTGCTCGTACCTGGCGTCGATCCGCGCGTCGAGCGTGGGGCGGTCGATCTCGATCCCAACGATCCGATAGGGCACGTCCGGGTACTCCTCGAGGCCGGGCCCGAAGCTCGAGAAGGGCTGACCCGACCCGATGCTCACCTCGAGGGCCCGCAGAACCCGACGCCGGTTGCTCGGCTCCATGCGGGACGCAGCCAACGGATCGAGCTCGGCGAGCCGTCTGTGGAGTTCAGCGGTGTCCTCGACGGCGTCGAGTTCGACCACGACCTCGGGAAATCGCCCAGGAGGCGTCAGCCGGTCGATCGCGGCGCGGAGATACAGCCCGGTCCCTCCAGCGACGACGGGAACCACCCCTCGTTCCCCCAGGTTCGCTGCCACCTGGTCGAACGCGCGCTGGTAGTCGACCAGGGTGTACTCGGCCTCGGGTTCGACGAGATCGATCAGGTGGTGGGCGACCTCCGCCTGCTCCACCTCGGTTGGCTTCGCCGTTCCCACGTCCATGCCCCGGTAGACCTGCATCGAGTCGACCGTCAGGATCTCGCCGCCGACGCGTCGCGCGATCTCGAGCGCCACGGCCGACTTGCCGGACGCGGTCGGTCCGACGATCACGACGGTGCTCACTTAGGCTCCGGTGAGCTTGGCCTGCGCGGCGTTCTCGACAGCGGCGAGCTCGTCGTCGCTGAGCTCGCGGTCGAACCGCACGGTGACGAACGTCAGGTTGTCTCGTGAGGCCGTGCTCTCCACGACGACGCCGGCGTTGGAGTCGTTGAGAACCGAACGAACGGCACTGCTGATCACCGACGCCACTCGCGCTCGCTCGGACCGTGAGGAAACCTCACCCGGGAGGGTCAGTTCACCCAGGACGGGTCGCTGCGAGAGGTTGGTGACCTCGGTGAGCAGCCGGTTGGGCAGGTGGCTCGTTCCGGCGGGACCGGCCACTCGGGTGCTGAAGCTCCCCAACGAATCGACGCGTCCTTCCATGAGGGTGCCGCTGGCGAGCGTGACACGAATCTCGTCACCCTCTCCGTAGCGGTCTTCGAGGAGGGCGTGGATCCCGGCGATGTAGTCGCGAATGGAGTCCTGGGCGCCCACCGTGACCGCAGCGATCAGGAAGCCGACGCTGCTCAGCGCGACCACCACGTCGGCGTCGAACCGCTGCAGGATCACCAGCACCGCTGCGACCAGCAGACAGACCCGGACGATGCGAGACAGCACGAGGGCGAGCGAGTTGATCCGCTGGCGTCGCCGCAGTTCGGCGACGGGGATCGTCTCGGCCAGCACTCGCGGGATGCGCGTCCGCCACCGGGAGTTGGCGCCGGTGATCGCGCGCGACGCCACGAAGCCGATGAGAGCGCGAAGCAAGATGCGTGAGACACGACCGCCGACGAGGGCGATCAGCACCACCGCGGCGACGAACCCCGCGTCACCGGCGGTCATCGCGTTCGCTCCATCACCTCAGCCGGCGCTGACGGGGATTCGGGTGCGGTGCGTCGGCGCAGCCGTCACCTCCCGAAGCTCGCCGGTCATGCTGAAGGTGCCTGCGTCGGTCACGACGACGTCTGCGTAGCTGCCGCTGCGGATGGGATCTGCGGACGGGAAGTGGACGAGCCGGTTGTGACGCGTCCGCCCGGTGAGCATCGCCTCGTTGCGCTTCGACGGCCCTTCGACCACCACCTCCTCCACGCAGCCGATCCGTGCCTGGTTTCCGGCGAGGCTCGATCGCTCGATCACCGTCCGGAGGCGCTCCATCCGTTCGGCCGAGACCTTGGGGTCGACGTAGCTGTCGACCAGCTCCGCGGCCTCGGTGCCCGGCCGCGGGGAGTAGACGAACGTGAAGGCGCTGTCGAAGCGGGCTTCGGCCGCGACCTCGAGTGTCGCGGCGAAGTCGGCCTCCGTCTCGCCGGGGAAGCCGACGATGATGTCGGTGCTCAGCGACAGATCGGCGATCGCGGCCCGCGCCTCGTGGACCTTCGAGAGGAAGCGCTCCGCGGTGTAGCCGCGGTGCATCGCGGAGAGGATCGAATCACTACCCGACTGGAGCGGCAGGTGGAGGTGCTCGCAGACCGAGGGCACCTCGGCCATCGCCGCGATGGTGTCCGAGCGGAGGTCTTTCGGGTGAGGGCTGGTGTACCGCACCCGCCGAATCCCCGGGACCGCACCGGCCTCGCGGAGAAGATCAGAAAAGAGAGGCCGCGCCGTCCGCCGATCGTCGACCCAGCGGTCCCCCGCCTGCCGGCGAGCCTCGGCCATGTCTTCGGAACCCCTCAGCGCCAGGGTCAGGTCCCGTCCATAGCTGTTGACGTTCTGGCCCAGAAGGGTGATCTCGGTGATCCCGGTGGCGGCGAGCGCACGAACCTCGTCCACCAACTCTCCGAAGGATCGCGAGATCTCCTTGCCGCGCACGGCCGGGACGATGCAGAAGGCGCAGCTGTTGTCGCACCCGATCTGGATCGTGACCCATGCCGCATGGTGAGCATCGCGCTTGACCGGCAGGGCCGAGGGAAAGGCGTCGGACTCCTCCAGGATCTCGGTGATCGGTCCGCTGATCCGGGCGTCCCGCAGCAGGTCCGTGGCCCGTCCGACGTTGTGGGTGCCGAACACGACGTCGACGTGAGGCGCCTTCTCCTGAATGAGCTCACGGTCCTTCTGGGCCAGACACCCGGCCACGGCGATCTGCAGATCGGGACGCTCCGCCTTGAGGCGCTTGAGGTGACCGAGTTGTCCATAGAGCTTGTTGTCGGCGTTCTCGCGGATGCAGCAGGTGTTGAGAACAATCACGTCGGCATCGTCGAAGGAGTCTGTCTCGGTCATCCCATCGGTCTCGAGAAGGCCCGCGATGCGTTCCGAGTCGTGCTCGTTCATCTGGCAGCCGTGGGTGATCACGCGATAGCGCCGATCCATGGCCAAGAGGGTAGGCGGAGGTCCGCTCACTTCACGAGCCGCCGAACCGGTGCACCACTAGCCTGCGCGCCATGTCGTCGATCGAATGGGCAAACCTCAAGGCCCACGAACTCCGGGCTCTCGCAACGGACGGTGCAGTGGTGGTCGCGCCCGTCGCGGCGCTCGAACAACACGGTCCGCACCTCCCGGTGATGGTGGACAGCCGGTTGGCGACCGAAGTCTCACACCGAGCGGCTCGCAAGGCGTTCGACGAGCGTCCGACTGTGGTGCTCCCCGTCGTGTGGTCGGGGTTGTCCGAGCACCACATGCCGTTCGGGGGAACGATCACCCTCGACACAGC
This sequence comes from uncultured Acidimicrobiales bacterium, assembly GCA_964443165.1. Classification (GTDB taxonomy): domain Bacteria; phylum Actinomycetota; class Acidimicrobiia; order Acidimicrobiales; family Poriferisodalaceae; genus JAYPWI01. Next base: position 2,490 of record CAYUBX010000115.1, on the reverse strand, counting down.
GGCTCTCACCGCTGTCTTCCGCTGCATCATCGACAGCGTGCGGCGTCACGGCTTCACGGACGTCCTCATCCTCAACGGCCACGGCGGCAACATCGTCGCCAGCCAGGTGATCGCGCAGGACCTGTCACTCGAGTTCCCCGACGTCACCATCGTCGCTGCGACCTATTGGCTCGAAGCGGCGTCGCGCCTCGGGCCCCTGCTCGAGGACCAATCCAACGTCATGCACGCCGGAGAAGCCGAGACTTCGATGATGCTCGCGCTCGAGCCCCACCTCGTCGACGACAGCGATCTCGCAGCCCACCGAACCGACGCCGACCTCGGCTTCCTGTCGGCGGGTGAGGGTTCGTTCCGATGGCGAGATCTCGCCGCGGTGACACCCAACGGGGTCATCGGCGATCCCAGCACGGCGAGCGCGGAGAAGGGCGAGCGGCTTCTCGACGCGGCATCCGACGCGATCGCCGATCTGATCACCGACCCACAGACGTGGGCGCCCGCTCCCGACGTGCGCTCCGACGGCACCGGAGGCGTTCCATTCCGCCGGTGACGGACCGTCGGCTATCCTGATCCCGCCGTTCCCCCTCCAGGAGCCATCGTGGAAGAAGACAACAACGCTCTCGTCGCCGCCGCCATCGCCGTGTTCCTCGGCATCGGCGGAGCCGTTGCAGCCGTCGTCATCGTGCTGTTCACGGTGATGATGGTCAGCTGATCAGCTGACTCACTCGGCGCGCTCCAGAATCATCACCGAGCACGCCGCCTCCTCGAGACCGATCACCCCGCCGCCGTTCTCTTGCAGCGCGACGCGGGCGTCGTACACCTGCCGCTCGCCCGCCTCGCCCCTCAGCTGCGACGCGAGCTCGTGAATCATCGACAGGCCCGTCGCGCCGACCGGATGACCCTTCGACACGAGACCGCCCGAGGTGTTGATCGGGATCGGCCCGTCCGGGCCGGTCGCACCGCTCTCGACGAAGGGGCCGCCCTCGCCCTCCGCACAGAAGCCGAGCATCTCGGACTGGTAGATCTCGCAGAAACTCGTGGCGTCGTGCACCTCGGCGACATCGACATCGGCTGGCGTCATTCCGGCTGAGGCGTAGGCCTTCTCCGCTGCAATACGCGAGAGCCCCGGCTCGTCGACGGCTCGATACTTGCCGCCCGCGAACGACGTGGCGGCGATGCGAACGGCCCGGGCCCTCACCTCGTCGGGCAGGCCAGCGAGAACGTCTCCGCTCACGACGATCGTTGACGCGGAGCCATCACCGGTCGGCGCGCACATGGACCGGGTGAGGGGGAAGGACACCTCGCGGTCCTCCATCACCTGGTCGACGCTGGTCTCGAAGCGGTACTGAGCGAGCGGGTTGAGCGCGCCGTAGTTGTGGTTCTTCGCCGAGCCGGCCGCGATCTGGCGCTGTGTGGTCCCGTGGCGGCTCATGTGGAGCGCAGCCTGCATCGCGTAGGTGTCCATGAACATCGTGCGGCCGGGTCCTGTCTCGAAGCCGACACCCGTCGTCTCGCCGACCTCGCGATAGTGCTGCTCGAGGCGAGGCAGCGTCTCCTGGTCGACGCCCTTGGCGAAGAGGTCGAACATCCGGGCCTTGGTCTGTGGGTCGTCATCGGCGCCGGGCAGGTAGGTCTTCTCCACACCGACGGCGAGAACGACGTCGGACTCACCCGACTTCACGTCCTTGTACGCGCTGTGGAGTGCCATCGAGGCGGTGGCGCACGCCCCCTCGACGTTGATCACCGGAACCCGTTCGGGAAAGAGGCCTTCGTCGACGAGCTCGAGCATCCACGACTGGCCTCGAATCGAGTCCATGCCGAACCCGGCTCCTGCCAGGCAGTTGCCGACGTACGCGAACTCGATGTCGTGAAGGTCGATGCCGGCGTCCTCACCGACCCCGAGGAGTGTCTCTCGGGTCAGCTCCTTGAACCCGACGTCCGGCAACTTCCCGAACGCCGTCGAGTGCGTGCCGATGATCCAGACGTCGTCGCCCGCTCGTCCCATGATTCCCCCCAAGTGCGAAGTCACCGAAAGCCTAGAACCGGGCCGCTCTTCGTTCTGCCAGCTCGCAGAGAGACCTCCGTCGCACCGCGAGCTGGCAGAAGGGTGTCAGTCGAGGCAGAAGGTGTTCACGAGAGTGGGGACGGCTGGAGTTCCGGCGGCCTCGAACTTCTGGGCGGCGACGCGGGCGTCCTGCTCGCTGGAGAGATACACCGACACCGCGCCAAGCTGATCGCCTTCCACCGAGGCACCTGTCCATCCCACCGCATGGGTCGCCCCGACGTCGCAGTCCGTCCATCCGGTTCCGTATCCCGCAGCTTCGGCGGTTGCCACGGCCGTCGCGACCGAAGGCGAACTTGCAGGACCGGACATCAGCACGACCACCCACGCCTCGCCGCCATGTTCGAGGTCGAGCCGCTCGGCGGGAAACGGCACACCGGGATCCTCGGCGCCGAATGCTGTTGGCACGAAGGCTCGTCCGGGTATCGAGGCCG
>CAYUBX010000114.1:7468-7842 GCA_964443165.1 uncultured Acidimicrobiales bacterium | reverse complement strand
AGTCACGGCCAGAGTGCGATCAGCTCAGTTCGCCGATGATGTCGGCGTCGAGGTCGATCTCTGGGAACCAGTCGACCGACGTGCCCGCCGCGGCCTTCCCGGTCATCGACGGCAGAGGAGGACCCTGCCCGACGCCGTAGGGGCCCTGCCGGCCGCCGAGGCTCCTCCAGGGAGAGAGCCCGAGCAGTCGGCGAAGCTCGGGCGAGGCTGCCGCCAGCACCTCGGGCGGTGTCGACACGGTGTGATTCTCCTGCGGTCGGATGAACGGTCGGCAGAAGTAGGTGAAGACGCCACGGCGCGCTCTGTTGGTGCGGTTTGTGCCGGTGCCGTGCCAGATCCGAGCATCGAATACGACAGCGGTGCCGGCTGCGCCC
>CAYUBX010000114.1:0-7458 GCA_964443165.1 uncultured Acidimicrobiales bacterium | reverse complement strand
TATACTCTCGGGGGGGGGGGGGGGGCGGGGGGGGGGGGGTTGGGGGGGGGGGTGGGGGGGGGGCCGGGGAGCGACCCGCTCAGGTGGCTGCCGGGGACCACCCTCGTGGCCCCGTTCTCCTCCGTGAAGTCGTCGAGCATCCACAGGACGTTCGCCGCGACGGCGAAGGGCATTTCAGGGGGCACGTAGCCCTGGTCGCTGTGGAGACGCATCGGTTCGCCGCCCGGGTTCGCGACGTTGGCGGTGCACGAGGAGAGGAGGAAGTCGCTTCCGAGGAGGTGGCTGATCGTGCGTCTGACGAGATGTGCGACCACGAGGTCGCGGAACACCTCCCCCTTGCTCACCAGGTTCCATACGCGCTGGTTGGGCTCGTCGACACCTCCGTCGCGATAGGCGAGTCCGCGAGTCCGCTCCGCGGATGCCTGTTCGTCGAGGCGGTCCCGGAGTTGGGCGAGCGCCGTGTCGGTCAGTGCGTCCGGCACGATGCACATGCCGTACACGTCGAGATCGCGTCGTTGTTGCTCCGGATCCGATGTCGCTGCCGGTCGCTCGAGCGCGATGAAATCGGATGTGGTCATGGATCCCCCTCCGCTGCGAGCGTATCCAGGGTGTCGACTGCGGTCCCGGGACGAGTGGCGCTACAGCGGCTCGACCACGAAGGCGACCGGTGCTGTCGATCCGCGGCCTGCTCGGGCTCGTCGCCGGGCCGGGGCATCGGCGGAGACCGCGGGGCGGCTGATGACGGCACCGACGGCCCCGAGCACGACGAGGGCGCCGAGCGCTTGCTGAACGGTGACCGGCTCACCGTTGATGGGCCACGCAGCAGTGACGGCCACGACGGTCATGCCGAGCATCGCCAAGGACGACCGGGTGGCGGGGATGAACCGATGGACCCAGCTCATCAAGGTGTGGCTGAAGATGCCCACCACGCCGGCCACGTAGAAGAGGTACACGAAGTCCATCCCGCCCAGCTCGCGGTAGCCGTCGAGATCGGTGAACGCGAGCGCGACCGGCGTGACCGTGATGGCGGAGAAGATCGTCGATCCGGTCATCCACTCGAGGGGGTGGATGTTGACCTTGCTGCGGACGCTTCGGTTGATGAGGTAATAGCCGGTGAACGTCAGCACCGAGAAGAGGCCGAACAGGATGCCCAGGCCGCTGATCTCGACCTCGGGCCCGTTGCCCAGGATGACGATGCACACGCCGGCGATGCCGACGACCATCCACGACACGTGCCACCGTCCGGCCCGTTCGCCCATGAACCGACCGGCGAGGACCAGGACCACGCCCGGCTGCATCGCCATCATGATCGACAGAACCGCGACGGTGGCGTGCTGCAGCGCGACGAAGACAGACACCATGTTCAGGCCGAACAGAGCGCCGGCGAGCCAGGTGTGGCGAATGGTCTCCCATGTGATGCGACGCCCCGCTGCGAGGGCGGCGGCGTAGACGATGGGCACAGACACCCAGAAGCGAACCGAGGCGGTCACGACGGGTGGCGCGCTGATCAGCTTCGAGATCGGGGGTCCCAGGCCCCAGATGACGATGACGAACGCCATCGTGGCCCATGCCAGCGAACTGTCGGACTCCGCCGACGACCCAGCGTCGCCCTCTGGCGCGTCGCCCGCGCGAGACGGCGCGGTCGAGGAGGCGGTGCGGTCACGGGACATCGGGACAAGTGTGGCCGAAACGGCCTCGCCATGAAGAGGCGATGTGAGCGGCGGGCGCTGCAGTCGGTATCGCGATAGACCTGCTGGCTCCAGGGGAGGTCGAGATGTACGACGTGCAGGGCAAGACAGCGGTGATCACGGGCGCTGCGAGTGGGATGGGTCTCGGCATGGCCCACTCGTTCGCGTCAGCAGGGATGTCGGTGGTGCTGTCCGACATCCAGCAGGACCGTCTGGATTTTGCGGTCGACGGGCTTCGCGCTGCCGGCCACCAGGCGATCGGGGTCGTCACCGACGTGAGCGACGAATCCCAGGTCCAGGCGCTCGCTCAGGCTGCGCTCGACGAGTTCGGTTCAGTGCACGTGGTCTGCAACAACGCCGGCATCGGCGTCGGTGGCGCCATCGACGAGATGACACTCGACGACTGGAAGTGGACCATCGACGTCGATCTGTGGGGTGTGATCTACGGGGTGCGCACGTTCCTTCCCCTGCTGAAGGAGCAGAACGAGGGGCATATCACGGCGACGTCGTCGATGGCGGGGCTCCTCGCCGGTCCGGTGCTCGGCGCGTACCACGTCGCGAAGCACGGGGTCGTGGCCCTCATGGACTCCCTGCGGATCGAGCTCAAGATCGCCAAGTCGGACGTGAGGGCGAGCGTTCTGTGCCCCGGTCCGGTCGACACCGACATCGCGCAGAGCGAGCGCAACCGACCGTCGGATCTTCCCGAGCACCAGGACAGCGAGATCGGCGAACGGTTCTGGACCAACCTCACCCAGGAGCTGTCGCGGGGGATGGACCCCGCCGAGGTGGGCGACCTCGTCCTCGACGCGGTCGTCAACGAGCGCTTCTGGATCCTGACCCACCCCAACGAGTTCTTGCCGCTGGTCGAGAAGCGGCTCGACGCGATCAAGGCAGACCACGCCCACCGCATGCCCTGAGGCTGCGGGTCGTCAGCTCGACAACGCGTCGAGCGCCTCGACGACCGGGGCCAGAGCCTCCACGGGCGCCACGCCGCTCGGATCGAGCGAGATCTGAATGTGGGAGCAGCCGGCGGCCTCGTATCGCAGTAGCTCTGCGGCGATCTCCTCCGGTTCGCCCATCAGCGGGCGGAGCGGTCCGTCCTCCGCGAAGTTGTCGGAGGGCAGCCGATCCCACCATGGGTCGGCGCTCGAATCGGCGACGAGGACGGTGACCGTGGCGTCGATGGTCGCCGGGTCGCGACCCTCTTCGGACAACGCCTCGTCGAAGTCCGCCTTGGCTCGCTCGAAGCCGGTGACGCGGTTGGCCGTGTTGTCGTAGAAGACGTTCCACGAGTCGGCGTAGCGAGCGGTGATTCCCTGCATTCGCCGCGATCCGATGTTGGTTCCGATCATGACAGGAGGTCCTTCGGGCCGTGGCCCCCGTGGACTGAGAACGCACTCCCGTGCGGAGTGAAAGCGGCCATCCACATCCACCTCGCCGTCGCGAAGCAGCCCGGTCACGATCTGGATGGCTTCCTCGAAGCGGCCGATCCGATGGTCGTACGGGAACCCGAACTGGTCGAACTCGAGCTGGTGGTACCCGGCGCCGAGGCCGAGGATCAGCCGGCCGTCGCTGACCTCCTCGAGGGAGTCGGCCATCTTGGCGAGCAGCGCGGGGTTGCGCCATCCCATGGCGAGCACGAGCGTGCCGAGCTCCACGCGGTCGGTGATGGCGGCGAGGGCGGACAGAAAGGTCCATGCCTCCCAGCAGCCGCGCGGGTTCGACTCGCCCTCGAGTTGGTAGATGAGGTGGTCGACCACCCAGATGGAGTCGAGGCCGATGTCCTCGGCGACGCGCGCCATGTCGGACACCATCGACCACCGAGGCACCGCGGTCGGCTCTGCGATGAGGGGCAGCATGAGGCCGACCTTCAGCGTTCGGGTTCCGTTCGCCACGGTCATGGGGTCGGTCCCGCAGTGTTGGCGATCGCCTGACCGCCGCGTTCTTCGTCGACAGTGAGGTTGAGGCTGTTGCCCTCGCGCAGCAGACAGTTTCCGTCGCGCCCGTCGACGAACCCGAGCGCGCTCCCGAAGACGCGGTACCCCAACAGCTGCTGGGCTCGGAGGGGAAGCCCTTCGGCCACCTCCGCGGGAACGGTGAGGTACTGGTTCTCCTCCTGGCGGAGCCAGCCGGCACTGAGCGACATGAACAGCGACGTTCTCGTCGTGTCCGCAGTGCTCGCCGCCAGTCCGTGGACCGTGCCGCCGATCCACACCGCCACCGAGCCCTGCGGCATCTCGGCCTGGACCAGATCGTCGTCGGTCGCCTGGCGATCCCTGGGCCACAGGTGGCTGCCCGGCGCGATTCGGGTCGCACCGTTCTCCGCGGTGAAGTCGGATCCCGCCCACATGAAGCTCAGGATCCGGACAGGTCCGCCTGGTTCGTAGGGCAGGAACGGTTCGAAGATGTCGTCGGCGCGGTGGAGTGGCTGGTCGTTTCCGCCGGCGAGGATCTGCCCACAGCTCGTGGCGTGCACTTGGTACGCGTTGCACGAGGGGAGCAGGACCGCATCTGCGAGTTGGCCGACGAGATCATCCACCAGGAGGTCGACGAAGTTTCCCTCGCGGAACAGGCCGAACTTCACCCGATGAGCCCCGCCGAAGAAGTGCTCGTCAGCGAACGGCTCGCTGTCGAGCATCGCGTCGACGTCGGAGCGGAACTCCTGCATCCGAGCGGTGGGGATGTGGTTGCGCACGATGATCGCGCCAGCCGCGGTCAGCGCGTCCACCATGTCCGCGACGGGCTCGGACGGCTCGAAGTACCTGATCCCCATGGCGTCTCCCCGTGTTTCCCGCCGCCGGAGCGACCCTAACCGACTACCCTCGGGCGTCTCTCGACTGACTGAACGATCAGTAACACTGAGGGGGGATGAATCATGTCCGGAAGTGTCTACAACGTCATCGAGTTGATCGGGACCAGCACGGAGTCGTGGGAGAAGGCGACGGCCAACGCCGTGGCCGAGGCCTCCCGGACGCTGCGCGACTTACGTGTGGCCGAGATCATCGAGCAGGACGTCGTGATCCAGGACGGCACGGTCGCCATCTACCGAGCCAAGGTCCGACTGTCGTTCAAGCACGAGAGCGATAGCTGACAGCGGCGGACGGTTCACCCGAGAAACGGCACGACCGTGTCGACCACCCGGTCGAGGTCCTCGTCCGTCGTGTAGACGTGGGTGCTCAGACGGATGTTGGGCCCGCGGAAGCCCGCGCGAATGCCCGCCTGCACGAGTGCGGCCTGTGTGGGTTCGATGTCCATGACCGGGGCGCAGACGATGCTCGAGCCGCCCCACTCCACGCCGAGCCGTTCGGCCAGCTCACGCGCCATCTGGAGCGGGCGGACGAGCTCTCCGGCCCCCGCCCACTCGGTGAGCAGCGAGAGGGAGACCGACGCGCCCACCCAGTCCATCCACCCGACCGACACGTCGAATCGGCCTGCGCTCCCGGCGAGGTCGAGCGGACCGCCGAAGTAGCGGCCGTAGGGGTCGCTGGCGGCGCGCCAGTTGGCGTTGAACGTGGCGAGCTCGTCGAGCCTGTCCGGTCGGACGATCATGAACGCCACGCCGCGCGGGCAGAGCAGGTGTTTGTACGCAGCGCACACCACGTAGTCGACGGTGTCGAGCACACCCCGCCCCACGAACGGCAGGCCATGGGTTGCGTCGAGTAGCAGCCGGGCGCCGGCGGACCGAGTCGTTGCGAGGAGCCCGTCGAGATCGGCGACGCGTCCGGTCTGCATCTGCACGAGGCTCGTGGCCACGTGGGTCGTGCTCTCGTCGACCGCCGTAGCGAGGCCGTCGAACGGCACCTGCCTCACCGTCGTCCCCCTCCTCTGCTCTGCGCTGAGGAGCGGGAACATCAGGGACGTGAAGTCGTCGTCGGGGAGAACCACCCCGTCGTCGTCGGACAGGGACGCGGCAACGGTTCCGACGCCCACAGAGGCTGCTGGGATCAACGCAACCGTCTCCACGGGAACCTCGACGAGCCGTGCGAAGGAGCGCCTCGCGTCTTCGGCCACGACGTCCCAGTCCTCGATCCAACGTCCCGTTCCGTGCTGCCACTGGTCGATGAAGCCCGTGAGCGCCTGCACCGTCTCTCGAGGCGGCAAGCCATAGGTCGCGCTGTCGAGATACGCGAGGCCTGGCTCGGGATCGAAGTGGTCGGCGGCCCTCACGACCTGACCCTCGGCAGCACCTCGTTGGCGAAGCGCTCGAGGTTGGCGTTCATGAACTCTGGATCGATGCCCGGAGGCAGCCCGGACATCATGAGGTCGGTGAAGCCGTAGGTCGCTCGGAAACGCTCGATCTCCGCGACGCATTCGTCTGCCGATCCGACGAACACGGTCTGCGGGATCGAGTCATCGTCGCCCCACCCTCTGCCGTAGTCGTCCGGCGTGGCGATCATCATCTCGCGGTAGACCGAGGTGCGGTATTTCTCCGCCGGCTTCCAGACGGCCCAGTCGCGTTCGGGGTCGTCCGTGACCAGGAAGGAGCGGATGATGCCGACTCGGTGGTCGGCCGGGTCCCGCCCCTCCGCGCGGAGCGCCTCGATCCAGGGGTCGAGCACTTCGGATCGGCTGGTCTGCGGGAGCAGGTGCGTCCCGAACCGCGCCGCTCGCAGAGCCCCCGGCTTGCGGACCGCGGCGATCCACAGTGGAGGTCCACCCGACTGGACCGGCTTGGGATGCACGTCGACGTCGTCCAGCCGGTAGCGCCTGCCGTGGTAGCTGAACGGCTCGTCTCCCCACGCCAGCCGCAGGATGTCGATCGCTTCCTCCGTCATCGACACCCGGTTGCGGAACGGGACTCCGAACGCGTCGAACTCCTGGGGCACGTACCCCATCCCGACCCCGAGCTCCATCCGTCCACCCGAGATGTTGTCGAGGACCGCCATCTCCTCGGCCAGCCGGATCGGGTGATAGAGCGGCAGGATCGCGATGTCGGTGGAGATGCGCACCCGTTCGGTCCGTGCCGCAATGGCACCCGCGAGCGGCTGAAACGCGGGCAGGTACCCGTCGTGGAGGAAGTGGTGTTCGGTGAACCACACGCTGTCGAGGCCCAGTTGCTCCACGAAGACCGCCTGGTCGAGCGTGGCGCCGTAGATCGTCGACATCGGGGTGTCGTCGTCTGGGCCGCGGCGGCAGTCGTACATCACGCCGATTCGCAGCGGATGGGTCATCGAGCCACGGTAGCCAATCGGCGACCGGCCGCTCCGTGCGAGACTCGACGGGTCCGAGGGGAGACAACATGGGACGTATCGCCGGACTCGATCACATCGCCATCACCGCCGCGGATCCCGAGGTGACCCTCCGCTTCTACCGGGATGTGCTGGGTGCGGACGTCCTGTATGAGGACCGGTGGCGGGAGGGGCGGCTACCGATCTTCAGCCTCCAGCTGGGCGGCAACCGCATCAATGTGCACGACCCCGTTCGAGACGAGCAGCTGCCGCCCGAGCTCATCGCACGCCTGCCGACACCCGGATCAGAAGACGTCTGTTTCCGGTGGGAAGGGTCCATTGACGAGGCCGCGGAGCTGTTGGCCTCTCACGGCGTCGAGGTGACGGTCGGACCGGTGCGGCGAGAGGCGTCGAACGGTGAACTGGGTCAGTCGGTCTACTTCAACGACCCGGACGGCAACCTGCTGGAATTGTTGACCATCGGCTGAGGGCGACGGTGGGCTCAGCCGCCGCCGATGTCGACGTTGTAGGCGTTCCAGATGAGGTCGGCGCCGACCTGGCGATGCACCGAGATCGCCATCAACACCTCCAGTGCCTTCTGG
>CAYUBX010000113.1:0-7853 GCA_964443165.1 uncultured Acidimicrobiales bacterium | reverse complement strand
AACGCGGCGACCTCCTCGATCGTCACCGGCCGTTTGAGCGCTGTGTCTGCCACGTAGAACTCGATCAACTCCTCCACACCGCCGAGACCCAGGGCTCGCCCAGCGCGCACGTGGACCATGACCGTCACGACGAGTCCCGGGCAGATCGCGTTGACCGTCACGCCGTGCTCGCCCACTTCGCGGGCGGCCGCCTTCACCAGACCGTTGATCGCGTGCTTGTTGGCGGAGTAGCCGGCGACGTTGGGCTTGCCCTCCTTGCCTTCGATCGAACTGATCGCGATCACCCGACCGGAGCCCTGCGGAACCATGTGCCGAAACGCCCTCCGCATCCCCCAGAACGTGTGGTTGAGGTTGAGGTCGAGTTCGTACTGCCACTCCTCGTCCGACATGTCGATCACCGGCGCAGGCTGATCCACGCCACCAGCGTTGAGGACCGCGATGTCGATGCGTCCGTAGTGGCTGACGGCGAGATCGATGAGACCCTCCACCACGTCCTGGTCGGTCGCGCTTCCCTGATGAAAGATGCACCGCTCGCCGGCGCCCATCTCCTCGAGCGCGCGCTCACCCTTGTCGGCGCTGCGGCCATTGGCCACCACCGACGCACCCTCGGCAAGGAAGGCCTCCGCGATCCCCCGTCCGATGCTGCGGGTCCCCGCCGTGATCGCGGCGACCTGACCGTCGAGCCGTCCCGTCATCTCTGTGTCTCCTGTCCGTGGTCGTCGATCGCCGCGAAAGCCCTCTGGGCCATGGAGCGCGCCAGCCGGGCGGACCGCGGCTCGCCAGGATCGCTGATGAGAGGAATGGCGCACGCCACTGCAAGCCCGTAGACCATCGACTCGCCATACCCGGCGAGTGCGTCGTCGCGGCTGAGGCTGCAGCCCGCGTCCGCCAGCTCGCTCACGTAGAGAGCGATGAGTGCGTCCTCGTTGGCCCGGCGTACGTCGGTGGTGAGGCTCTGCGACATGAAGTACGCGACGTCGAAGGCCGGCGCACCCACCGAGGTTCCCTGCCAATCGACCAGAACGACCTCGTCGCCAGACGCGCTGAACAACAGGTTGTCCGCTCGCAGATCGGAGTGCAGAAGGGTCGCGGGCAGGGCACCGACCGACCTCAGCATGTCCCCGATGTGATCGGCCAGCGACTCGCCCATGCGCTCCTGCGCCGGCGACAGCTCGCCCAGCAGCTGCCGCAGTGGTGCCCACCCCGCCCCGGCGAGGGCGCTCAGGTTGACGTGGCGTTGAGGGCTGTCGAGCGTCGGGAGCCACCTTCGCTTCGCGAGTGAGTCGTCCCTCCACCACCGCGCGTGCAGCCGAGCCATCTCACGCACGAGCAGCTCCGCATTGGCGAGGTCGAGACCGTCGATCTGATCGACCGACGGGTCGACGTCGACGAATTCCTGCAGGAGTAGGAAATGAGCCGTGTCCGGGTCGTACCAAGAGCCGTGGATCGCCGGCGTTCGAGCGGGCGTGTCATCCGCGAGCTCGTCGTAGAACCGGAGCTCGCGCTCGTGGGTGCCACCGCGCTTGGCGGACGCGAGGCTGCCCTCGCGATCTGCCGCGCACTTCGCGACGAGCCGCCTGGGCCCGTCGGACCCCGCGGAGTAGTCGATCTCGAGGAGCGCGAGCGAACCCAGCATTCCCCGCTCCTCGCCGAGGGGCTGCGACTCGAACGAGGCGACGCCCACATCCAGCGCGTCGGAGAGGAAATCGGCGGTGATGAGCTCCGGCTGGTACGGAAACGGGTGCGCGCCGATCATGCGGAGGTCCTCACGGCATCGTGGCGAACTCGGTCGCTTCGGCCTCCAGCAACCGCCCGAACCACTCGCGCAGCTCGCCGCGACGCCCCGGATCGTGGGCCAGGTTGACCAGCTCGCCGGGGTCTTCCTGGAGGTCGTACAGCTCGTGCTCGTGATCGTCGAACGAACAGTCGGCCGGATAGAGCTTGGGCCCCTCGATCGGCGTGCCCCTCGTGGTCGACGACCCGCCGATCCCGTAGTACCGGCAGTACTTGAAGCGTCCGTCGAAGATGCCCCGGCTCGCGTACCGGGTGTTGACGAGGCCGTCGTACCACGCCCAGTCCTGAGCGAACAGCACGTGATCCCGCCCCTCCGTCGCAGGGTCGCTCCACACCGGAAGCATGCTTCGACCGGGCAGGTGAGCGTCGTCGTGGCCGATTCCGCCGAGCTCGCAGATCGTCGCACTGAGATCGACTGGGCTCAGCATCGCGTCGGTCGTGGTGCCCGGTGAGGTGTGTCCCGGCGCCACCACGTAGAGCGGGATGCGCATCGTCTCCTCGTAGTTCCACGGCCCCTTGGACCGGAGGCCGTGGGACCCACATTGATCCCCGTGGTCCGCCGTGAAGATCACGACGGTGTCGTCCCACAGGTCGGCGTCGTCGAGGGCCCCCAGGATGAGCGACAGGCTCTGATCGCTGAGCTCGTGCAGCTTGAGGTAGTAGTCGAGCAACCGCAGCCAGCTCCGCGTGTCGTCGCGTTCGATCCACCCCTGGCTGCGCGACATCTCGTGCATGAACCGACGGTGGACGTCCGGTTTGGTGTGGAGGTCGTCGTCGAAGTTGTCCGGCAGCTGGGTGAACCACTCGTCGTATGGCTGGGTGAACGCGGGCAGCGGATCCTCGCGACCCCAGTCGTAGTCGACGTACCGCTTCTTGAGGGCGGCGACGGTCTCCGCGTGCGTGGCTTGATAGTCCGGCTGGTCCATCGGAAACCACATCACGTCGTGGGGGTTGACAAGACCGACGGCGAGGAACCACGGATCTGAGTCGTCGGAGTGGTCGCGCAGCCAGTCGGCCGCCGAACGGGCAATCGGCTCGTCGAACTCGACCCCGCTCCCCGCCTGGCCCCAGAACGCTTTGTCGTTGCCCTCCCAGTCGCTGAACCCGTAGGCGTCCATGTCGGGGAAGGCGACGGGAGCCAAATGCCACTTGCCCTTGTACGCGGTGTAGTACCCGCGATCGCGGAAGAGCTTGCCGAGCGTCTGGGCGTCGGTGGACAGCTCGCCGTTGGCCGGCATGATGCAGTTCTCGTTGACGCCATGGACCGGCAGGTACTGGCCGGTGAAGAGCGTTCCGCGCGATGGCGAACACGGCGACGTGTGCGTGTAGTAGCGGTTGAACTCCAACCCGTTGTCGATCAGTCGCTGCCGCGCGGGCAGCGCGAAGTCCGACGGAATCCAGTCGCGCTGACGCTCCTGGGCGCTGACGATCAGCAGGATGTTGGGTCGGTCCTTGGTCATGGTCACACGATGTTCATGGTGTCGAGAAGGGCTTCGATCGGTGGGGTGGGGCCGGCGAGTTCGACGTGATCGCGCCGGGCGGCTTGCGCCTCAACGGTCATGCGATCAGACCACCGTCGATCGTGTGCGCCGAGCCGGTGATGTACGACGACGCGTCGGAGAGGAGGAACATGACCAGCTCGGCGACCTCATCGGCGTCGGCAACGCGACCCATCGGGGCGGCGACCGACAGCGCGTCCATCCGGTCGGCCGGGAGCATCGGCGTGTCGACGATGCCGGGGTGGACCGAGTTGACCCGCACTCCGTGCGGAGCGAGCTCCCGCGCCGCGGTCGTGGTGAGGCCGGTGATGGCGTGCTTGGTGCCCGTGTAGGCGTACGCCGGGAAACCGCGCAGGCCCGCCACCGACGAGATGTTGACGATGGACCCGCTGCCGCGTTCGATCATCCCGGGCGCCACCGCGGCCATGCCGAGGTGTACACCGAGCTGGTTGATCTCGAACATCCGCCTGAACTCGTCCTCGGTGGTGTCGAGCATCCCCTTGCCGAGAAAGATCCCCGCGTTGTTGACGAGCCCGTCGAGACGACCGTGCTGGGCGAGCACCGCAGCGATCGTCGCCTCCCACTCGGCGGCGTTGGAGACGTCGAGGTGGACGTAGGTGCCGCCCACCTCCGCAGCCACCGTCTCTCCGTCTGCGTCGCTGACGTCGGTGAGCACCACCGTCGCTCCGCGTGCGGCAGCGGCGCGGGCTTCGGCCGCACCCTGACCCTGTGCAGCGCCCGTGATCAGGACCACCCGACCCGCGAGCGCAGCGTCTGTCACAGCGCAGCCACCTGGCCCTGCGCATCGTTGCCCTGGTAGCGCAGGAACCGCCGCTCCAGCGTGCCGATCACGAAGTTGAAGAGCAGCGCGATCACAGCGAGGATGATCATCAGCGCGAACGCCTGACCCATCTTGAAGTTGTTGGTGGCGAAGAGCAGGCGCTGCCCAAGGCCTCGCTTGGACGCCAGGAATTCGCCGAAGACCACGCTCAAGATCGCGTAGATCGCCGCCAACCGCAGCGCTCCGAACAGCGGTCCCAGGATGCTCGGGATCACGACCCAGCGGAACTTCTGCAGCTCGGTGGCCCCCATGGTGGTGGCGACGGTGTCGATGTCGGGGTCCACGCTCGACACGGCCGACTGCACGGGGATCTGGACGATGAAGAACACGATGATCGTGGCCAGCGCCACCTTCGATGCGATGTCGACGCCGTAGAACAGGATCAGCATCGGCGCGAATGCGATCTTGGGCACCGCGTTGACGAAGATCAGGAAGGGATCGAACACTTTGCCGATCCGGCGGAAGCGCCCGAGAACGATGCCCACCGTGAAGCCCGCGGAGCCGCCGAGCAGGAAGCCATAGAACGCTTCGCGGAGCGTGACCCATAGGTCGGTCCAGAACAGCTTCTCGTGCCAGATCTCACCGAAGTAGTCCCAGATCTCCGACGGCGTTCCGCGGAACAGCTCGGGGACGAACGGTGCGAACTCGATGCCGAGTTTGAAACCCTTGTAGATCCACTCGCTCTCCCACACGATGATCACGACGACGATCACCAAGAGCCGGGCGAGCTGGACCCAGGGGTCGAACCTCCGGACGAACTTCTGCCAGGCCGTCTCGTCGAGCGACAGCGACGTCAGGTCGAAGCGCTGGTCCGGCGCTGGGGGCGGCGAGTCCACCATGTCGTCAGACGATTTCATCGCGGAGCTCCCTCCAGATCTTGTGTTCGAGCTCGTTGAACGTCTCGTCGAAACGCAGCTCGTCGATGATGCGGGGCCGGGGCAGATCGATGAGCGTGTCGCTCTTGATGCGGCCGGGCCTCGCGCTCATCACGATGACCCGGTCAGCGAGCAGCACCGCTTCTTCGAGGTCGTGCGTGACGAAGATGACCGTGGACGTCGCGGCCTTCTCCCACAGGTCGATGAACTCCGACTGCACGACCAGCCGGGTCTGGGCGTCCAGTGCCCCGAACGGCTCGTCCATGAGCCACAGGTCGGGATCGATCGCGAGCGTTCGGGCGATCGCGACCCGTTGTCTCATGCCTTGAGAAAGCTGGCTCGGAAAGACGTTCGCGAATCCGTCCAGATGCAGGAGATCGAGCAACTCGTTGGCCCGTTCCCGACGTTCGGCCTTGGGGACCCCGCGGATCTGCAACGCCAGCTCGACGTTGCGGCGGGCGCTCCGCCACGGGCTGAGCGCCGAGCGAGCGAGCATGTACCCGATGTCGCGGCTCGGGCCTTCGACCGGCTGCCCGTGCCTGGTCACCGTGCCTGCGGTCGGGCTGATCAGCCCAGCCAACATGTTGAGAATCGTCGTCTTGCCACACCCCGATGGTCCGACGATGGCCACGAACTGGCCGCCGGGGATCTCGAGGTTGATGGTGTCGACCGCCAGAACCGGCTGGCCGTCGTCTGTGACGAAGACGAGTGAGACGTCGCGTAGCGCGACTGCGGCCTCGGCCACGATCGGACTCCTTTCAGAGGCCACCAGCATGACCGCTGTCCCGGGGGACTCGAGCACGGCCCGAGCCCCCCGGGTCCAGGGAGGAGTGTGGACGAGCCCTTAGCAGGCCAGGTCGTAGACGAAGTCGTCGGGACCGATGAGCGACTCGGACTTGCCGAGGCTCTGTGACAGCTCACCGATCGACGAGATGATGGCCGTGTCGATCTCGCCGTCGGGCGACATGAGCGTCCTGTAGTTGTCCACCAGGACCTCGATCGCCTCCGGGTTGTCGAACGGCAGGTTGTCCGAAGCGATCTGGACCACCTCGTCGAAGTTGGCCGGATCGTTCAAGTAGCGCACGGCATCGTTGAGGCTCTCGGACCACGCACACGCGATGTCCTGGTTGGCGTCGATCCACGCGCGCGATGCGGTGGTGGCGAGGCCCGGCCAGTTGAGTCCCGGGGGACCTTCGTCGAGCTGGATCTGGAACGGCCGTGTGCCGACGCCGTTGAGCACCGCGAGGGTGATGTTGGGGTCGAACGTGACGGTCCACTGGATCTCACCACCGACCATCGGCGTCACCGAGTCGAGACCCACAGCGATGTAGGTCTGGTTCTCCGGATCGAGCCCGGCCTCCTCGACGAGGATGCGGGCGACGTCCTCGGCGGCTGCGCCACGAGCGACCACGCCGACGTTGGTGCCGTCGAGCAGGGCCATCACCTCGTCCCAGCTCGCGCCATCGGGGATCTCGATCTCGTTGGAGACCACGATATCGAAGAGCTGTGCGTCCTGGACCTGGTGGAACGCCACCACGTCGAGACCGCTGTCGACCAGCGGGATGACGTTGTTGTAGATGTTGCTGGCGATCTCGACCTCGCCGGCGATCATCGCGGCGGCTGTCTCGGGACCGCTGCCGATCTGCACGCACTCGGTGGAGAGGTTGCGTGACTCGAGGATCCCCGTGTCGCGGGCGACCCAGAAGGACAATGCGCTGATCGCCGGAGCGCAGGTCAGACGGATGGTCGTCGCCTCAGCGAGCACGTGGCTCGGTCCGTCGTCCTCCATCGCGTCGTCTTCGTCCATCGCGTCGTCGGCCGTGGCCTCGGTGGCGTCTGCCGACGCGGCCGAATCTGATGGCGCGGCGTCGTCACCTCCGTCGCTGTCACTGTCACCGCAGGCTGCCGCGATCAGAGCGAACGCGAACAGGAGCGCGAGATACAGACGTCCTTGACGTCGTTACATGGATTCCCCCTCTGTCCATCCGACCCCGAGCCGGACGATGGAGGCGATTCTTGCCGTAATTTATGGGTCCGTCAATTGGTTGCCGGCGGGAGTTCTTGGCCCGGGATCGGTGCATACGCCTCCGCCTCGATGGCCATCAGCTCATCGAATCGCGAGCGCAGTTCTTCCCGCCTGCCGCGGTCCATCGCGAGGTTGACGAGCTCGTGCGGATCGCTGTCGAGGTCGTACCACTCGTGCTCGTGATCTTCGAACGAGCTGTCACGCGTGAACTGCATCGGACCGGGGAGCGGCACGCCGATCGCGTTGTTGCCCCCGCCGACCCCGTAGTAGCGGCAGTACTTCTGACGGCCGTCGAAGATGCCCGTGCTCGCGTACCTGGTCTGCTCGACGCCGGGGTACCAGGGCCATTCCTGGGCGAAGAGCACGTAGTCGCGGATCGTCGCCTGCTGGTCCTCGACGAGCGGCATCAGGCTCTCGCCGACGAGTCCGGGTTCGGCGTCAACATCGATCCCGGCCATCTCGGCGATGGCCACCGCCAGGTCCATGTGCGTCGCCAGGGCGTTGGTCTTCGATCCCGGCGTCGTCTGTCGGGGGATGCGGAGGTAGAGCGGGATCCGCATGGTCTCCTGGTAGTTCCACGGACCTTTCGACCGCAGGCCGTGTGACCCGCACTGATCGCCGTGGTCCGAGGTGAAGATGATGATCGTGTCGTCCCAGCCGCCCACCTCGTCCAGCGCTCCCAGGACGGTGGCCATCGCCTTGTCGTTGAGCTCATGCAGCGTGAGGTAGTAGTCGAGCTGCCGGAGCCACAATTCGGTCTGGTGGCGATGCATCTCCCCTGGCGTGCCGTAGTGGATCATCTCGTGCATCCACCGGCG
>CAYUBX010000112.1:0-7864 GCA_964443165.1 uncultured Acidimicrobiales bacterium | reverse complement strand
CGGTCGCTTGCATCCGTAGGGGTAGTACGGCTTGAGCGACTCGGCCGTTGCAGGATCCTCGACGATGGCATCGACCCGGGCGCGGATCTGCTCCATGATCCGGAAGTTGGTGTTGAGCTGTTTCTGCACGCGCTCCTCGGCCGAGATCTTGCCCGCGTGCTGCTTGCGCTCTTTGAAATCGGCGACCCGACCGGCGAGGTAGTCGTCGTTGGCCTTGATCGCCGTGCGGCCCTCGGAGATCCGTGAGAACCGCTTGCGGCGAGCCGTGGCCCACCCCGGCTCCTTGCTCCACTCGGCGTACTCGTCCTGGCTCGTCTCACGCTGGTCACGGACGTCGATGGTGGACGGGGTCCGCTGAAACACGTAGAGCTCGCCGACACTCTTGGCGAGCTCGGGAATCGCCTGCACCGCGGTCGCGCCGGTTCCGATGATGCCGACCCGCTTGCCCTCGAGGTCGATGTCGTAGTCCCAGCGGGAGGTGTGGAACGAGTCGCCCTGGAACGACTGCATCCCGTCGATGCGAGCCAGCTTGGGGGTGGTGAGGATTCCGTTGGCGAGGATCACGTAGCGGGCCCTCATGGCGTCGCCCCGGTCGGTGTGCACCGTCCATCGGCCCGATTCTTCGTCCCAGTCCGAGCGCTCCACCGTGGTGTGGAACAGGCAGCGGTCGTAGAAGCTGAACTTCTCGGCCATCTTCTGGCAGTACTCGAAGATCTCGAAGCCGCTGCAGAACTTCATCGAGGGGACGTACTCCATCTCCTCGAGTAGCGGAAAGTAGCTGTACGACTCCACGTCGCAGGCGATGCCCGGATAGCGGTTCCAGTACCAGGTCCCTCCGACGTCCCCGCCCTTCTCGCAGAAGCGGACGTCATGGAATCCGGCCTGGCTCAGCTTGTACCAGAGCAGGAGGCCGGCGAAACCGGCTCCCACGACGAGGATGTCGCACTCGTCGGTGAGCGCCTCACGTTCGATCGGCGGCTCGGAGTAGACATCCTCGAGGTAGCGGGAGAACTCGCCCTCCATGGCCATGTAGTCGGCGGCGCCACGACGAGCCTCTTTGAAGTCGCGGTACTTGGCCTGTTCCTCGGCGTTGAACACGGCCCCGGCCGGCGGTTCGGGGAGCGTCTTCAGCTCCTCGTTGTCGAGGACGGCGTAACCGCCACCCTGGATCCGGTCGGAGGCCTTCGCAGCCCTCGTGTCGAACTTCTTCACACCGGTTTCGGGATCGATGCTGATCGCTGTTCTCGCCATGTGGGTCCCCTTGCATATACGCACTGACGATTTTATTCGGCCGGCCGGGGCCTCGTGGGAGTCATCACGCGAGTGGTGGCTGTTGGGTCCGGCGAGACCTCATCTCCGGCTCGCGTCCGATCAGGCTCACCCGGACCTCCCCCCTCGGCTCGGGCCCGTGTGTCGCTCGACGACCGGTAAGCGCATCGAGCGACCATCTACGCTCCCGCGATGGCCAGCAACAACCCCATGTCACCCGTCTATCAGTTGATTCCCAAGCTCGGCGATCTCCGCGACAACGTCCTGTTCGGAGATGTCTGGGAGGGCGAGGAGCTCTCCAAACGCGACCGCAGCCTGATCACCGTGGCGGCGCTCGCTGCGCTGTACCGGACAGACGAGCTCAAGCTCCACATGCAGCGGGCGCTTGACAACGGGGTCACCGCCGACGAGCTGAAAGGGCTGATCACCCACATCGCGTTTTACGCCGGATGGCCCAACGCCGTGAACGCGGGTCGGGTCGCGCTCGACGTCCTCCCGCAGGACTGACGAGATGGTCGGCGTGACCGAACGCCCCGTGGTCGGCTTCATCGGGCTCGGCACCATGGGCTCGTCGATAGCGATGAACCTGGTCGAAGCGGGCCTCGACCTCGCGGTACACGACCTCCGGGAGTCCGCGGCGGGTCCCCACCTTGCGGCGGGCGCGCGATGGATGACGAGCCCCGCCGAGGTGGCCGCGACATCCGACGTCGTCTTGCTCTCCCTCCCCGGACCGTCGGACGTGACAGCGGTGCTGACCGGCCCCTCCGGGGTCGCCGAGGGAGCCCGCTTCGGGCTGACAGTCCTCGATCTGAGCACCAACTCCCCAACGGTCGTTCGGGACCTGGCGGATCGACTCCAAGCGGACGGCATCGACCTGCTCGATGCTCCGGTGAGTGGTGGGCCCGAGGGCGCGCGGACCGGGCGCCTAGCGATCTGGGTGGGGGGTGAGCGAGGCGTCTTCGACCGCTGGCGCCACATCCTCGAGGCCTTCGGCGACGAGCCCCGATACGTCGGGCCCATCGGGGCGGGGTCCGTCGCGAAGCTCGTGCACAACCTCAGCGGTTACATGATCCAGACCGCCATGGCCGAAGCGCTCACCGTCGGCGTGAAGGCAGGCGTTCCGGCGGACGAGCTGTGGGACGCCATCCGCCACGGTGCGCACGGGCGGCGGCGCACCTTCGACATGCTGGGCCGCAACTTCCTGTCGGGACGGTTCGACCCACCGGACTTCGCGCTCGAGCTCGCCCACAAAGACGTCTCGTTGGCGTGTGAGCTCGGCCGCGACGTCGGCGTCCCGATGCGGATCGCCAACATGACGCTGCAGGAGATGACCGAAGCCCTGGCCAGAGGGTGGTCCGGGCGGGACTCCCGCTCCGCGATGTTGCTCCAGGAGGAGCGGGCCGGCGTCGAGGTGCGGGTGAGTCCGGAGCGGATCGAGGAGATCCTCGGCGACTGACGCGCATCGACGCTGGACCCAAGCAGCGGCAGCGGCAACGAATTCCCCACGACCTGCCGGAGGCGCCGGGTTCTGTCACTTCTCAGCAGACATCGTGACGTCGGGAACCGCAGGCCAGCCAGTCGGCGAACCGTCCTCTCCCGTCGACCTCGGTTGAGTTCGTCGGCGAAGGTGCGGGCTCAACCAGTCGGCAGGGCAAAGGACCAGACATCGTTGTCGACCCGCAGGTAGTTGTCTGGATCACTGAAGTCGAAGGTCTCTCGGTCGCCCCCGAAGGTGAGAACCCTGTAGCCATCTTGGTCATCGCCGAGGACGAGGGCCTCGAAGTCGTAGCGCATGTCGGCAGGTGTGCTGCTTCCCCACGGTGGGGATGGCAGCTGCTCCCATGTTGCCCCGTCCGAGCTGACCCACATGTCGGTTGGGTTCTCGACCAGTCCGAACCCTCCGAAGCACAGGAAACGGTTGCCAACCCGATCGCAGACGTGGCCGGGTCTCGGACTCCAGCTTGCGGCTTCAGTGACGAGCTGCCAGTCCGCACCGTTGGAGGTGACCCACACATCGTTGAAGTAGGGCGCCTCGCAATTCGGGAGCGGTTCGCAGGTGAAGCCGTCCTCACCCCCGAAGAGAAACAGCTGGTCGTCGCGAACCGCCGTCGCAGCGCCGGCCCTGGGCTCCCACGGTGCAGCCTCGGTCGCGAGTTCCCATTCCGAGCCATCAGTGCGTCGCCACACGTCATTGAAGAACTCTGATGTCGGCAGAAACTCCGGACACGGTGCGTCGGGTCGGAAGGACTGCACCGACCCCGCACGAACCGCGGCTTCGAGCAACTGGTGTCGCGGTGGCGTGCTGGCCTTCTTCATCCACGGCCCCGGCTCGATCGCATCGCCCGTGCCACATCGTGCCGCCGCCCCAACCCGCAGGGTCCCCTGGGTCATTCGAGGTGTGCAAGCTTTCAGTGGTGGACCGATATGGCAACGGCTGTTGGCCAGCCTCGATGAAGCCTGGCCCATGATGAGGACCTGAATCACCTGCCGTAGATCGTCCCAGTCCCAAACCCAGCTGGGGCGATCTACGGCGGAAGCTCTGCCCCCAGCGGTCGGTGACGCGACGCACCGAACGATCTCCCCGCTGAGGACGGCGGGAACGACGGCTGTCGGGTGAGGTCCCCGTTCAGAATGGCTGACTCAGGACCCGCGCCCGTTCGAGCGCTGCCTTCAGGCGTGCCGCGACGGCGGCGGTGTTTTCGTCGTCGAACATCGTGCGATGACCACCCGGGACACCCACCGCCTGGAACTCACCGTCGAAGGCCTGGGCCCACCCCAGTGTCAGATCGCCAGTGACCTGCGCCCGAGATTCCTGTGTCCAGAGCTGAGTGACGGGCACGTCGATCTTCTGCGCGCGGTACTTCAGGTAGCAAACGTAGAGAGCGCGGGTCAGGCGGTCCGCAGGCTTCTGGCTGGCCTCGGGCGCACCTCCCCTCTCCGCGCTGCGGCTCGGTTGCTGTGCCCCGCGACCGAACCTGGAAGAAAGCTTCGTGCGGTAGATGCTGACCTGGCCGCCGACACGGCGGCGCAGGTACGCGGAGCGCTCTTGCTTCGTGGGGAACATCGTGTACTCGTGCACCGCAACCGCGATCTGTTGCAGGTCGTACATCCCCCTCCTCGCCTTCCGTTTCGGCATGCGAGAGTCGAGCATCACCACCTGCGCCACCTCACGACCCCGGGCTTGCAGGCTCCGCGCCATCTCGAGCGCGACCACCCCTCCGAAGGACCAGCCTCCGAGCCACAGAGGGTCCGATAGGCCGAGACGACCCAAGCGGGCCAGACAGAAGTCCCGCCACTGCTCGATGTCGGAGGGATAGTCGCTGTCTCGGTCGCCTGTGGGGTGGCCGAGGGTGTAGATCGGCTGATCAGGTCCCAGCTCGCGGGCCAGACGCTGGTAGAGCGGAACCTCAGCGAACCAGGTGCGAACCATGACCAGCGGAGGTAGCGAGCCATCGAGGTTCAGGCCGACACAATCCTCGACGGCCAGCGATCCTAGATCGACCTGACCGACGACCGGCGCCTCGACGACTCCCATGCAGACCCATCGGCGCCGACGGCAGGGATCTCAACGACAAGCCAGAAAACGGGGCCACCTTGGGCGTGGTTCGGTCAGGATGCGCTGTTGCAGGCAGCGACGCGGAGCAACAGGTTGGGCGACCTGCGCTTGTTCTCAACTAGGTGTGTGGCGGTCGCCGACAGTGATCTGAGACGAGCACAAACACGGAGCATGAATATGTCATACGTCTACTCGGTTCTCGCTGGCATCGGTGACACAGCCGGATTCTCCAAGGCAGCCGACGATTGGGGCATCGAGCACGTGCTGGGCCTCGGCGCCAAGCACTTCACGGCGAGCGAGATCGTTATGGGCGGCGAGCTATCCGGCTCGGTGGTCATCGGCTTCGAGTATGAAACCGTGGACGCCGCGATGGAGGGGCAAGCCGGTCTCTATGCGGACGGCAAGACCGTTCAGTTGATGCAAGAGACGCAGGTCCAGGTGATTCGACGCAACCTCTTTCGGCTACAAGCCGAAGTCGGCTCGAGAACCGGCAACTATGGGACCATTCTCTACGCCGCTGGTCCACCAGTTGACGACGCCACTGCACAACAGAACCTCGACATCAACTGGTCCCATATGGAAAAGGGTGCCAATGGGATCATGTCCCTGATGTCCGTTGCCTCTGGGCCTGCGCCATTTACTGGAACGGCGGTCACCTCCGCAGACTCCCTCGACTCACTGCTGGCTGCATCTGAGGCGATGTTTGCCGACGAAGAGATCAGGTCCATGATGGCATCCAGTGGTTTGAGCATCTTGGGACGCGTCATCACCCGGCGGCTGTTCTAAACCCCGGCACCGAAGGGATTCCCCCCTCGGTTCGCGGTCCGACAACGACCCCGGTGCCCTCAGTCGTTGGGCGCCGGGGTCGAATCGTTTTGGATCGCGGGCACGACCCGGCTGTCAGACGCCGAGCCCCTCAGGACTCGACGGCGAGGATGTCCATGTCCACACCGGAGTTGCGCATTGCGTGGACCGAGGCAAGCTCTGGGTCGTTCCGCCAGGCCTCGGCGGACTCCTTGTCGGGGAATTCCAAGACGACGACCGCGGCTGGTGCATCGTCGCCATCGAGGACCGTTGGGGGACTCGGGGGGATCACGATGGTCCCGCCGTGCTTGGCAAGTGCATCTGCAGCAACCGTCCGATATTCAGCGAAAGTTGCTTCGTCCTTCACTCCACGAAGAATTCCGACTGCGATGCAAGCCATCCGATGGTCCTCCACTTTCCGCTTGGGTGTTGGGCTCAGACGAACCTCGCTGCACTCTAGTCCCCGGGCTGTTCCACCAATCGGGCGATTCCCGAATCGACTCGGGCTGTCAGTTGAGGTGTAGTCCGCCGTCGACGAACAGGACCGTCCCCGTCGTGTAGCTGGAGCGACTCGACGCAAGCCAGAGGGCCCCCTCGACCGCTTCGTTCATCATCCCGAAACGCTGCAGGGGTATGCGCTGGCGTGCTTCTTCGAGCAGCTCATCGGACATTTGGCCGGTCATATCGGTCGGCACCGCCGGTGACAGCGCGTTCACCCGTACGCCGAACGGCCCGAGCTCTTTGGCCGCGGCCTTCGTCACCCCGACCAGTCCAGCCTTCGAAGCGCTGTAGGCAACCTGCCCGATGCTTCCGTTGGTGCCAGCCCACGAGACCATGTTGACGACCGAGCCGCTGCCCTGCTGTTTCATGGTCTTGGTGGCCTCCCTCAGCGTGATGAATGCCCCGGTGAGGTTCACATCGAGAACCCGCTTCCAGCGCTCGTCGGTCGCACCGGTGATGAAGTTGTCGAGCGCGACCGCAGCGTTGTTCACCAACACGTCGAGCCGTCCGAATCGGTCCACCGTGCGGGCAACCATTGCCGCGGCCTGGTCTGTGTCGCCGAGGTCACATGGCTCGGGATGCGCACCGAGCTCCGCCGCAACGGCCTCGACGTCGTGCTGTCGAGTGCCGTTCACCACCACCTGAGCACCCTCGGCGGCGAACCGCGCGGCGACCCCCCGGCCGATACCGCGGGTGGAACCGGTGACGATCACGACCTGTCCGTCGAGTTCACCCACACCTGTGCTCCCCCGTGAAGACGCTGCCGAACGAGCCCGTCATAGGTCACACATTACGCCGCGCCGCTGTCTCGCTTCCGGGGATCACGGGCACATCTGTCGCGCACACTCCGACAGCGCGCAGATCGACCATTGCGCGTCGAGAGATTCGCTCGCCCTACGCTGGCAATCACGAGACAGGTCGTCTCCGAGAGAACCGAGAATGAGGTACGGCCGATGGACCCGAGCACTCCCGTTGAGATGATGAAACTTCGTGCAGCAGATGCGCGCATGATCGTTATGTCATTCACGCTCGCACATGTCGGCTTGGCTCTGATTTTGGGCTTTGGCGGAGCCGGTCTTCAAGACTCAGGCGTCCAGCTGGCCTTGGCGACGTGGATTGTCCTCGGATCTCTGTGGTGCGTGGCGTTTCTCGACGATGCGATGCAGGACTTGATGGCTGCTGCGAGCGATGTGCCTGGGTTCGAGAACTCGGCGATGGGCAAGCGCTTGGAGAAGACGCCAATCGTCGTCTTCAGGGTTGCGAACGTGGTCGTTGCCGGCCTGATCGTGCTTACGGAGCTTCTCGCAATCTATTGAGCCCAGCTCGGCAGAACGACTCGCTGGCGGGTGAGTACGAAGCGGATCACAGACATCCTCGGTGACCGGCGCGGCTCTACGCTGGGCACATGCAGCACCTGCAACGGATTCCCCACGATGCGCCGCTCGAGACGATGCTCGACGCCTTCGGACAGGACGGCGGTCTGATCATCGAGGGGATGGTGTCGCGCGACACGATCGACGCGCTGCGCACCGCGACCGATGCGTTCGCTGCTTCGGCGACGCCCGGGGCCGCGACACAAGGTCTCGGGGAGGACGGCAAGAGCTTCGTCGGAGCGAGGACCATCCGGTTCTCGAGCATCGGGCTGATGAGCCCGGCGTTCTTCGACCTGCTCGACAACCCGGTGTTCGAGGCCATCGCCGACGCGATCCTGCTTCCCAACTGCGGGAGCTACTG
>CAYUBX010000111.1:0-7873 GCA_964443165.1 uncultured Acidimicrobiales bacterium | reverse complement strand
GTAGACCTGTCCGGAGAACTGGTCGACGACCCGGCCGCCCACCGTGAGCGTCGCGGAGGCCATGAGCAGGCCGAGGAGCAGCGCTCCGCCGTCGCCCATGAAGATGCGCGCCGGGTGGAAGTTATGCGGAAGAAAGCCGAGGCAGATCCCGAGCGTGATCAGGGCGAGCAACGGCGCGATGTTGGAATCGAGGATCAGACCGGCCTTCTGCAGCTGTTGG
Source organism: uncultured Acidimicrobiales bacterium (assembly GCA_964443165.1). Taxonomy (GTDB): domain Bacteria; phylum Actinomycetota; class Acidimicrobiia; order Acidimicrobiales; family Poriferisodalaceae; genus JAYPWI01. Next base: position 7,653 of record CAYUBX010000111.1, on the reverse strand, counting down.
CTGTAGAGGTAGAACGCGCCAGCCGCGATCGCGACCGTGCCGGCGGCGAGCCCGTCGAGCCCGTCGATGAGATTGACCGCGTTGGCGACGATCACCACCAGAACCACCGTGATGAGGGTCGCCCAATCGGGGCTGAGAACGACGAGGCCGCCGAAGGGCACGCGGAAGAAGAACAGGGTCAGGCCGAACGTGGCCAACAGGCTCGCGGCGAGCACCTGCCCGGCGACCTTGGCGGGAGCCGAGATCTCGCGCAGGTCGTCGACCGCTCCGACGAAGAACATCACCGAGCTCGCGATCACCACGGCCAGCGCCTCGGACGAGCCCGCGAACACCTGACGGAAGCCCGTGAGCTGGGTGGCGACCACGAGCGACGCCAGCACGCCGACGTACATCGCAGCTCCCCCGCCGGTGACAGTCGGGTGTTCGTGCACTCGACGATCGCTCGGCTGCACCACGGCCCCCAACTTGGGGGCGAGGCGGATCACGACGGACGTCATCACGAACGTCACCAGCGCAGCGGTTCCCAGAACCACCGCGTGCTCGAGACTCCGACTCACAGCACTCCTCCGCGCCGGAGCCTAGCGACGCCCTCGCGACCCGTGGTGCCGCCCCAGGTCTCGGGTGCTCACCCCGCGGTGGTTCACCACTCGATGGCGCGGGGCGAGCTGTCGTCGAAGCGTTCGTTGCCGTACCGCCACTGGGTGACGGGGTAGCGGGCGCCCGCTTCGACGGTGAACTCGCGCACGTCGGGCGGTAGTTCGAACCGGAACACCCGCGTCTCGGTGGAGTCCCGCAGGACGGTGATCCATGACCCGATCACGCGCGTCGCTCCGTCCCCACCCGCCAACGCGAGGTTGCTGTCGCCGTCGACCCGACCGTTGCGCGCCCATCCCGGCAGGTTGAGGGCCACGATGGCGAGGTGGTCTCCATAGGAGAGGTCGCTCTCGGGGTGGGGGCCGGCCACGTAGCGGGGCTCGCCGAACGGCACCGCGTTGGTCACCTCGACCTCGACGACCACCTCGGTCACCGTCTCGCTCTCCTCGATGCTGATGGTGGCGACCATCGAGACGTAGAAGTCGGCCTTGGTCGCGCTGCGATTCACGAGGCTGAGCAGCATCGAGTCCACCTCGAGCTCTCCGCTCACGCCGGCGGCGCGCCACGCGTTCTGTTGCACCTCGTCCATCGACCAGAACATGACGTGACGCCCGCGAGCCGCGTCGGCCAACTGGATCATCACGTCGAAGCCGTCGACGTCGTCGGAGGTGATGTTCGCCACGACCTGCGCCGCGATCGAGGCGAGGTGGTCGCGCCGCTCCGCCTGGGCGATCGCGAAGGTCTGCCAGTTCTCGTAGATGTCCTCGGTGAGAGTGAGGTACTGCCCGTGGACCAAATAGTCGAGCAGCGCCCCTGCGCCGTACTGCTGCCCTTCGATCCGAACCGGCCCGGTCGCGCTCACGACGGCGCTCAGGGCCACCGGGTCCACCGCCAAGACGCCGTCGACCGGCTCAGCTCCGGTCGCTTCCCACATCGCGGCCGCGGTGCTCGCCGTGATGTCGAAGCGTGGGGTTGTGCCCAGGCTCGACCACGCCAGGTTGGGATCGAGCCAGCCCCACCGGGCCGCGTAGTCCGCCTCGAGGGGCACCGGCGTGGCGGGGGGCGGGAGATCAGAGACTGACCGGACGCCGGAGACCGTGATGTCGCCGTTGTGGACTTCGACCACCCCGATCGAGAGCAGACCCCCCATTCCGCTCTGCATCTGCGCCGTGTTGGCCGCGAACAAGAGGTAGCGAGAAGGACCTTCGAGAAAGGCCGCGAGGCCCTGTGCTCCGTCCGAGGCGCGTGCGAGCCCGTCCACCAGTTCGTCGTAGCGGAGCTGTCCCGTGCGGCGAGCCGACGCGAGCGGGCCGACCAGCGCCTCATCGGGACCGAGGTCGATCGCCTCGGCGCGCTGCTGCATCTCGGCGAGCGGAGCGGCCACCTCGACGAGGGCGTCGGTGATGCCGAGGTCTCCCGCGTCGAGGCGGTCGGAGATGGTGCGGACCTCGGCGGTCAGCCCGAGTCCGATGTCGATCATCTCCGATGCGGCGACGCTCAGCTTGTGTCCGGATCGGAGTTGACGGCCGATGACGGGCAGCCACCTCGCCGGCGCGACACGCCAGCCACCGAGCGAGCCCGCAGCATCATCGAACGACTCTTGCGCCTCCCGGAGTTCGTCGTCGGCATCGCCCCGAGCGATCGCCTCGAGATCGTGCTCGTCGAAGACCGTCTGAATTTGGTCGCGACCGACCAGGGCAGCCCGCGCGCCCGACACGGCGGACCAGACGCCGAGAACCGCCCAGACCACCAGGAGGAAGAGGACGGCCACCAGCGCGCGACGGCGGAATTCGCGTGGCGACACCACCTTTTCTGTATCACCCCGCCACCTCTCGAGGGGCGCGGGGTCCCCGTCGCGGCAACAGGAAAACGCCACGACGCCGCGGCCTGAGCCGCGGCGTCGTCGGAGACAGTGGGTGTGGAGGGGGAATCAGACGGTGGCGTCAGCCTCGTTGCGGCGACGGCTCGCCAGCACGAGGAGACCACCCGCGCCCGCGGCGGCGGCGCCGATCACGGCGATGCCGGTCACGTCACCGCCGGTGAGTGCCAGGCTGCCGCCGCCGGCTGTGTCGCCACCGGTCGAGCCACCGCTCGGGGCGGGGGTGCCGATCTGGGAGCCGACGTCGCTGGAGCCCTGGTCGGTCTCGCCGCCGACCTCGGGGTCATCGACGGTCTGTGCGGCGGCCGCTCCACCGAGGAGAAGCGACACAGCGAGCACAGCGGAGCCGGCGAGTGTCCGACCCCGACGGGTTCGTGAGGAGGGGGTAATGCGCTGCATGGGGAGCCACCTTAAGCTACCGACCACTATCCGTGCAAATAATTTCACCTAGAGTGGTGAAGAGGGCCCAAGGTCTCGGACCGACGTACGGAAGTAGAAGTACAGGTCAGGGTAGCCGACGCTGCACCGCCCCCCGGATGACGCTTCCCGAGAAGAACGCCGACAGTGCAACTGGATGTGTCCATGCAACCGGACGTGTCCGTAGGTGAAACGAGCTTCAGCTGCAGCTCGTCACGCCTCGGCCTCCGAGGCGTCCCGGTTCTGCCCGGACGGTTTCACGTCGCGGCGCGCCATCGAGGCAGGCCTGCGGCGTGGGAGAAGCGATCTCCCGACGGAGCCGCAAGTTTCCCCTCGACCTGTTGACCACTCAAAGTGGTTATGCAACACTCTCCGTGGTAGCAAGTAACCCAGGAAGGTCTCCCTCAGCAATGACACTCACCGAGCGATCGGTCCCGAACGAGGACCTGAACACGGAGAAGCGGCCACGGCGGGCCCGGCGTACGCGCTGGATCGCCACAATCGTCGCGGTTGCCGTCATGGCGGGGTATCTCACCCTGCCCTCCACCGGCAGCACTGGCACGAGCGAGGCTGCGCTCAGCAACCCGATCACGATCATGCTCGTCGGTGACTCCATCACCAGCGGTCGTGCGGGTCAGCCGAACGAGACCCCGACCTATCGGGGTCCGCTCTACGACAAACTGGCGCTCGGAGCCCACAACGTGGACTTCGTCGGCAGCGGAGCCGGCATCGACAACAACGGCCAGAACGTGCCGCCTCCGATCGCCAACCTCGTCGATCCCGATCACGAGGGACACAACGGATGGCGCGCCGACGAGATGGTGCACGGCCACGCCGATCAGCCGACGCAGGGCAAGATCTCTGACTGGATGGCGGCCGAGATGCCGGACATCGTCGTGCTGTACGCAGGCGCCAACGACCAGCACCAGGGCGAGACCGCGTCCGAGGTCTACGCAGACCTGGTGGAGGCCATCCAGGCCATCCAGGCCGCCAAGCCCGACGTGCGGATCCTGGTGTCCAATCACCACCCGCCGCGCAACAACCCCACCCGCGATGCTCAGATCGCGCAGCTCAACCCGGTGATCCCCGAGCTCCAGAAGCTCTCGACGGCCACCTCGCCGGTCGTCACGGTGGACATCTTCACCGGCTACCCGTCGAGCGCGCTCGACAACGGCAGCCACCCCGGCCCCGACGGCCAGGAACACATCGGACAGGAGTTCTTCGAGGCCCTCGAGAACTCCGGCTTCCTGAGCGACAACACGCCGAGCCCGAGCATCGACACCACCTCGAAGAACGCCGACCGCGGCGTCTTCGGCGAGAAGATCACCGTCACCGGGTCGAACATCATGGCCGGCTTCACCGCCGATCTCGGTGCTGGTGTCGAGGTCGTGTCGACCAACTGGAACAACCAGCCGGCCGGCAGCAGCATCGTCGACATCACGATCAACGTCGATCAGTGGACCAGCCCCGGCAGCCGCGACATCCGCATCACCAACCCCGATGGTGATGTCGCGACCTGCACCGGCTGCTTCACCGTCAACTCCACCCAGACCCAGCCGCCGCTGAAGATCATGATCCTCGGCGGCGAGACGGTCGCAGGCCGCCGCTACGTGCCGGCCGAGGAGCCGACGTTCCGTGGTGACCTGTTCGATCTGATCACCGGCGCTGGCGTACGGTTCGACTTCGTCGGTTCGCAGATGGGCGTCGGCAGCGGTGATGACCAGACCCGCCCGATCGTTCCTCTCGGCGACATGGACCACGAGGGCCACGCCGCCTGGCACGTGCAGGAGCTGATCATCGGCAAGGCCACCGAGGCCGCCCAGGGCAAGCTGCAGGACTGGCTCGACGCTCATGACCCCGATGTCGTGGTGCTCTTCGCCGGCCAGCAGGACGTCCGGAACGGTCAGTCCAACCTCGGTGTGGTCAACGAGCTCAAGGTCGTCGTGAGCGACATCCGGGACCACAACCCCGACGTCCGCATCGTGGTGACCAACATCAACCGCCACAAGGACAGTGTCGGGATCAACAACGAGATCGATGACTACAACTCCTTCTTCGCAGCGAACGCGGGCACTGCGTTCACCGATACAGCGTCGAGCCCCATCGCCACCGCTGACGTGAGTGCTGCGGCGATCAACAGCTCGACCTACCCCAACGCTGCGGGCAACGCCCACATCGCGACGCAGATCTTCAATGCTCTCAACTCCCGGAGCATGCTGGATCCCGTCGATCAGCCGCCTGGCCCCGCGGGCAACCTGGCGGCAACACCGGGCATCAACGAGCTCGCCTTCACCTGGACGGCACCGCCGCCGAGTGGATTCGAGGGCACCCCCCTCACCGGGTACCAGGTCACCCTGAACCCCGGCGGTGTGGTGCAGAACCTCGGTGCGGGCGCCACCTCGGCGACCTTCAGCGGGCTCGACAGCTCCACCGAGTACACGGTGACCGTGGTCGCTGAGAACGCTGCCGGGAACGGCCCGGGCGCCCAGGCGTCCGCGTCGCCCCAGGGCACCTACGAGACCGTCGGCTACTGGATGGTGCGTTCGAACGGTGAGGTGTTCGCCTTCGGCGGCGCCGCCGACCACGGTGAGCCCTTCGGCTCACTGCCGGGCGGCGTGACGGCTGTGGCCATCGCCGGTCACCCGCAGGGTGGCGGCTACTGGGTGCTCGCATCCAACGGCCGGGTCTACGCCTACGGCTCCGCTGCGCACCTGGGTGATCCCTTCGGCACCCTTCCCTCCGGCGAGACCGTGACCAGCATCGCTGCTCACCCCGACGGCAACGGCTACTGGGTCTTCACCGACGTCGGTCGGGCGATCAACTACGGCAGCGCCGCTCACTTCGGTGACCTGGTGACCCTGGGGATCGTTCCCAACGACCCGGTGATCGCCGCCACGCCCACCGCAAGCGGCGACGGCTACTTCATGGTCGGGGCCGACGGCGGTCTGTTCAACTTCGGCGGTGCCGTGTACGTCGCTTCGGTTCCCGAGGTGCTCCCTGGCGTCGTGCTGAACCAGCCGATCGTCGGCATCGTGCCCGATCCTGATGGCTCCGGCTACTTCATGATCGCAGCGGACGGCGGCGTGTTCGCCTTCGATGCCCTGTTCGCTGGCTCGCTGCCGGGCCTCGGCATCACACCGGTTCACGCGATCAACGGCATGGTTCCGTTCGGATCCGATGGCTACATCGCCGTGGGTGCTGACGGCGGCCTCTTCAGCTTCGGCTCGGGCGCCCAGTACTTCGGCAGCCTGCCGGATCAGAGCGTCGGTCCCTTCGCCATCGTCGAGGACGTGGTTGCGGTGACCGCCAGCTACGCACTCGGCAGCTGACGCAAGCTTCGGTGCTGCGGGGCTCTCTTCGGAGGGTCCCGCAGCACCCCTCCCCCTCTCCCCTCTTCTTTCGCTCCCGCACTAGTCGCCCCACCAGCCCGCACCCAGACAACATCGCACCAATAACCCAGCACGAATCACTCGTCGAACTCACCGTACGTCGGAGAGCGCAGCTGCGCTCCGTGCGCGCTGAGCATTCCGAGCGTCGTCCCGTGGTCGCCATCGGCACCTTCGACCACGGAAGGATTCGTGAGCAGGCGGCCGCCGCCGGATTCACGATCACCGCCTTTCTCTCCGACATGCCCGACCAGTGCCCACCGGGCGCCACGGCCGTCGTCTTGAGCGTCGATCACCTCGGTCCGCTCGGCGAGCCCCGTGTCGGCTGGCTCGACGATGTCGAGGTCATCTTCGTGGCCATCGGCACGGCCAATCCCTTCGCCCCGGTCATCCCACGCCGGCTCGAGAGGGTCAAGCGGATCATCGACGTGATGTCCGGGCTGGCCGCCCTCGCCCTCGCCACTCCGATCATCGCCCTCACGGCGCTGTGGGTCCGCCTGGACTCGCGGGGCCCGATCCTGTTCCGCCAGACCCGGGTGGGACGCGACGGACGCAAGTTCTCGATGCTCAAGCTGCGCACGATGGTGCACGACAACGACGACTCGCATCATCGCCGCTACGTCCGCGACCTGATGAAGGGCGAGGCCGAGGCGACCGACGGCGTCTATCGCCTCGACGACGATCCGCGCGTCACCCGCGCCGGCCGCAAGCTTCGCCAGTTCAGCATCGACGAGCTCCCACAGCTGTGGAACGTGGTCCGTGGCGACATGAGCATGATCGGCCCCCGGCCCAACTCACTCCACGAGACGGCCCTCTACGACGCTCGGTCGTGGGAACGCCTGCGGGTGAAGCCGGGCATGACCGGTCTCTGGCAGGTCGAGGCCCGCGGGCTCGTAAGCTTCGAGGAGATGGTCGAGCTCGACATCCGCTACTGGGAGAGCTGGTCCCTGTGGAACGACATCAAGCTGCTGGCCCGCACGCCGCTCGTGGTGTTGAAGGCTCGCGGGGCGAAGTGACGGATCAACTGGCCAACGAGGCCGCGCCCACCTCCTACACACCGGAGGAGCTCTGGAAGGCCGGCTGGGGCATCCCGCCCGAGGCCCGGGTCAATCGCCCCGTCGTTCGCCTGCTCCTCTCCCTGAGCCGGGAGAAGCGTCTCCCTCACCGGTACCTCAATCGGGCCCGATTCCTCCTTCACCGGGCGGTCTGCCTGGTGGTGTCGGCCGACTTCCGGAGCAAGAGCTTCGGCGAGGGGCTCTATCTGCCGCATCCGTACGGGATCGTCGTGCACTCAGCGACGGTGATCGGCGACCGGGTGACGCTCATGCAGAACATCACCCTCGGAGAAAACCAGCGTCGACCGGGCGTGCCCGTGAT
>CAYUBX010000110.1:6966-7990 GCA_964443165.1 uncultured Acidimicrobiales bacterium | reverse complement strand
CAGAACGGTCGGCGCGTGATCACCACGAGGCAGACGCGTGTGGTAAGTGAGAATCTTGCGAGCGGTGAGATCCGTGAGCGGGACTGGCTCGCCAACAGCGTCTCCATGAGCTACCTGATCAGCACCAAGCACGGGTTGTGGGTCTTCAACACCGACTACGACGTGACCGAGGGCAAGTACCGCAAGTCGTGGAAGTTCTTCGACATGGATGCCGTCAGCGCGATGGATGGTGACGTTGGGGAGAACGCGACCCTGAGCATCCGAGGGCTGTACCTCGGCAATCGTACCGAGCCGTCGGCGCACGACCTCGGCGAGCGTCCGCAACACGTGTACTGCGTTCGGTACGACGCGACCGAACTCTGGGGATCGTCCGCCGAGCCGGGCGTGACGGTGCACATCGATCTGTACGAGAACTACCTGGAGCCTGCGCCATGAGCCTGGACCACGATCACGAGGCCGACCACGATCCCCGCTCACCGAAGCTCCGCGTGGAGGCCCTCGAGGACATCCTCGTGGAGAAGGGCATCGTCGACCGGGTCCGCATCGATGCCACGATCCAGCGCTACGAGCACGACATCGGCCCGATGATCGGCGCCCGTCTCGTCGCCCAGGCGTGGGTCGATCCGGGGTTCCGCGAACGCCTGCTCACCGACGCCGATGCCGTCGTGGCGGAGCAGGGCATCAAGGGTGCAGAGATCGAACATCTCGAGGTGAAGGCCAACGAACCGGGTGTCCACAACGTGGTGGTCTGCACCTTGTGCTCGTGCTATCCGTGGGGCGTCCTCGGCCTCCCGCCCAACTGGTACAAGAGCCCCGAGTACCGCGCCAGGGTGGTGCGTGAACCGCGAGCTGTCCTGTCGGAGATGGGCCTCGACCTCGAGGCGGACACCGAGGTTCGCGTGTGGGACTCGAGCTCGGAAACCCGCTTCATGGTCTTGCCCGAACGGCCGTCGGGGACCGATGGGATGAGCGTGGACGAACTGGCCGACCGACCACCCCTCTGGGCGACCACCTCCGCCGAGCC
>CAYUBX010000110.1:0-6956 GCA_964443165.1 uncultured Acidimicrobiales bacterium | reverse complement strand
GATGCGATGATCGGCGTCGCCCGGGCCGTCCAGTCGTGACCCAGGCGGACGACCTGGCCGACCTCGAAGGGTCTGCCGCGGCGCCGCCCCGTGAGAACGGCGAGTTGGTGTTCGACGAGCCGTGGCAGATGCGAGCGTTCGGAGTCGCCGCCGACCTCGTCGATGCGGGTCACTTCAGCTGGCGGGACTTCCAGCACGAGCTGATCCGAGCGATCGGGGAGTGGGAGTCCACGCCCGAGTCAGAGCGCGCCGACTGGGCGTACTACGACCGGTGGATGGTGGCTCTCGAGCGGCTCGTGCATCGCGCCGAGCTGCTGGTTACCGACGAACTCGATGACCGCAGTGCTGCCTATGCAGCCCGTCCGCACGGCCACGACCACTGAGCCATACGGCTTCCCGCAGTCGTTTCAGTACGAGCGACGCCTCGATCGCGGGGTCGGCGCAGCGGGTCAGGTGGGTGGAGGTGAGGGGCCGTTGCCGTTGCCGTCGTGTTCTTCCCACCACCAAGCGGACTCGAGCATGTAGCAGCGGCGCCGGGGTCCGGGAGTCTCGGGATCGAGCGACTCGTAGCTGACGTCGCCGTGGTAGAAGGCAATGTTTCCCGGGGCGGGGTCCTCCACCGGGAGGATGCGGGTGTGGAAGGACCTTGCCGCGCCGATGGCGCCGATCAGACCGGCCACGCTGTCGTGGTTGCGGAGCCAATCGAGCGTCACGAAGGTAGGCGTCACCATCTCGATCTCGCCCGCGTGTCTGCGGTGCAGCGCGTCGGCGGGTCGGATCCACGCGTGTTCGGTGATCTCGCCGTGGTCGATCGACACGTCGGCGATGTCGGCGGGCGCTTCGGCGACGAAGAAGTGCGTCGAGAACCGCTTGGGTCGGATCGGGGGCGGCAACCAGTGGCTGAAATGGTGGAGCTCGGCTCCCGACAGGTCGATGCCCGCTTCCTCGGAGGCCTCACGGACCGCCGCAGTTCGGAATCCGGCCAGCGACGCGCCGAGGTGGGTGTCGGTGACGTGCGCCTCGGCATCTCGGTCGGCCTCGTCCACCCGTCCGCCGGGAAAGACCCACATCCCACCGAAGTAGATCTTGGAGTTCTTCCGCAACATCAGCACCTCGACGCCGTCATCGACGTCGCGGGTCACGATCACGGTCGCGGCGTCGATGGGCGGTGGTACGTCGTTCATGGTGCGTCTCCGGTGCGCGAACTCAGACGGTCGGCACCCGCATCGAATCCTGGCAGTTGCTGGGGCATCGCGCCGCGGTGAGTCGCCGCGAGCTCTACCACCATCTCCTCCACCTCGGCCCAGTCAGCTGCGCGGGGACCGGCGACGTGACGGTTGTAGGGGTGGTCGAAGGTGATGACCTCGTGGCCGGCGGCCCGCAGTCCTTCGACGTTGTGCGGCCCGTCGTCCACGTAGGCGTGGGCTGCGACGTCCGGCTTGGCGCCGAGGAAACAGATGTCCCGGTACGGGATCTTCATGCGGTCGAGCCAGTCCGCCGTGTCGGCGATGGCCATCGCGTGGCCCCAGTTGACATAGAGCCGATGCGTGACGATCCGGATCCAGATGCCCGCGTCCGACAAACGCCACAGTGCCTCGGCGCAGCCGGGCATCACCTCCATGTCGCGAAACATCCGGTACTCGAGCACAGCGATGCGGTGCATGCGCTCGAAGTCACCGTCTCCGAACCCCCATTCGTGGAAGTCCCAGCTGCGCTCGAGCGGCAGCGACTCTTCGGCGACGCCGAGTTCGCGAGCCACGACGCGCCGAAAGGCCTCAGTGTGGCGGCCGCACACCCCGTCGAGGTCGACGCCGAGAATGAAGTCGCTCACGTCGCACCTCCCGTCCGCACGGTGATCTGGGGCATGAGGCGCTCGATCTGGCTCGCCTGGGAGAGCCCGTCCGGGCCGCCGCCGGGGCGCGCAGCCCGGAAGTCGCCCGCAGCCGACAGCCGATCCGCTCCGAGGGCGATCATCGAGAGGATGCAGATCACCGCAGTACGCGCCATGCCGGCACCGCAGTGGGTGATGACGCTGTCGCCGGCCTCGAGCCGCGTCACGACGTCCTTGACCAGGTCGAGGACGTCCTGGTCGTGTGTGACGTCGCCGTCGTCCGTCGGCAGCCACCGCGCCCGGTCCGTCGAGTTGGCGCCGAGCCAGTCGGCGTACTCGGGAAAGCGCAGGTCGATCTCGTGCGCCGTCAACAGGCAGATCATGACGTCGGCGTCGACCCGACGAAGCGCCGAGTCCGGGTCCGGGCCCACGGCCGAAAAGCCGGCTGCGTAGAGCCGCCCGCGGCGATCACCTGCGGTCCGAGGGAGGGGGATTTCGTCGATGCGGGGCTGCACGGTGCTGGTCATGTTGCCATGGCGCACCGGGCCATCGCGCCCGAAGCGACCCGAAATGCCCCGGAAAAAGAGAAGGGCCGGACGGCACCCCGGTGGGAAGGCGTCGTCCGGCCCTGCGGGACGCGCCACGGTGGGACGGCTCGTACCCGCGGTGCCGATCATCGTGGTGGGACGATGAGTCGGCGAGTGCCGAAGCTGCATGGTGGGCTGCAACTCCGACGTCCAAAACTCTAGACGTTGGTCAGATCCAAAACTAGATCGAGGCCCGAAATGTCTCAGCGCCGACGGAAGCGGCGTTTCTTCTCCTCTGGTTCCTCTGGTTCGGGCAGATTCGGCCACCCCGCGGGGATCGATTCGACCCCATCGCGGCGCACCTGCTCAAGCTCGTCGAGCGTGTAGCGCTCGTCGCGAGGATCGAGCGCTCGGTACCTGGCCTCGACGTCGACGAAATTGGACGGCGTGATGAGATCGGGAATCAACTCGCACGGCGTCCATGCCTCGCGACCCGCGATGAAGAGGTAGCCGTCCGCGAGATCGCGGAGGCGGAAGGCGGTCTGTTCGCCGTCGGTGGAGCCCACGACGGTGGTCACGCCGACGTTTCCGAGAGTGGACAGCTCCAGATCGATCCCGAGCGTGTCGACGTCCTCCGGCGCGGCGTCGATGAGCGCCTCGACCCGCTCGATCGCTTCACCGTCATCGATGGCGCCGTGGAACAGGACCCGCTGCACGCCTTCGCCCATCCAACGGTGCAAGAGCTGCCCGAGGGTCACCGACGGCACGCCGTCGACCCACTCGATCAGGCGGGTCACCGTCCTCGGGGCCTCGCAGTACACGAGGACACGCTCACCCCTGCGCAGCACCTCGGCGGTGAGCACGTTGGCCATGTGAAACGCGGTGATGTCCCGGTAGTGACCGCCGAGCCACCAGTTGCGCAGCTCGAGTTCGCCGGCCGACCGACCGTCGAGGAGATCGGGGTCCTCGACGTAGCTCGGGATTCCGAGCCCGACCACTCGCAGCGGGGTCTCGTCGGCGTCGAGGGCGGAGTTGAGCTCCCACGCGGCACGCAGGACGTCGGCGTACTCCTGGTACGCGAACCCGACGCCCAGCAGATCGACGAAGAGATCGGCGCACAGCCGATCGTCCCAGGTCGGCGCAGCGACGAGCTGATCCAGCCGATCCTGGGCTCGGCTGTTGGTGTACTCCCACGCGAGGTTGGTGACGCCGGCGGCGTGGATCGCCGGTAGTGCATCAGCCAGGGCCCGAAGATGCTGAGCCACGCCGGCCTGGTCGCCGAGAAGGACGACCTGGTGCAGCCCGCAGGTCTCCGCCAGGTACTCGGACGGTTCGAGAAGCCCCGTTGGCTCCTCGACCTCGTCCTTTGCTTCGTCGGGGCCTCCGTCGAGCATGGTCTCGACAGATTCCTCGTCGGCGGGCGGGCTGGTCCCGTGGGTCAGGTCGCTCACCTCGGCCACGGGTTCGCCGTCGTCCTTGAGGTCGAAGACCGTGGGCTCGCGCTCTCTCGGGGACGACATGGGGCTGCAGGACTCCTCGAACAGACGGCCCGATCGTACGAGTTGGACCGCCCTCTCGGGCAATCCCGGATCACCCGTGATTTGACGGGGATCTGACCGGTTCTTCATCGGATCTTCGCAACCGGACGCGCACAGTTCGAAGCATCACCCCACAGAGAGGAAATCCCCCATGAGGAAGCGACGTGTCGCACTCGCCCTGGCGGCCGGAGTGGTCGCTGTCGGTGGAGCGCTGGTTGCGTTGAGCCCCGCCGGAGCTCAGTCCGAGCCAGACGAGGCCATCCCCGAAGACGAGGAGTTCGACGGCCTCGAGTCCAGCGGCGTCGACCTCGATCAGATCCCCGAGGACTGCGCGGTTCTCATCGACCTGGAGTTCGAGGACTTCGAGGACTTCGAGGACGGCGAGATGGTCGAGCCCGAACCCGATGAGGCGGACATCGCTGAGCTCACGGAGTTCGCGGCCGCCGCCCGTGACCACCTCGACGCCAACGGTGTCCGGTACGACCTGATCACCGAGTTCGGCGTCGAGTTCGCCGAGCCGGTCGACGATGCCGGGTGGCGGGTTCTCGACGACTTCGCCATGTCCTACTTCGAGGAGGGCATGGAGGACGGATTCGACGACGAAGACATCGACTCCGAGATCGACATCGAGGAGATGGATCTCGACGAGGAGCTGATCGACCTGCTCAACGCCGAGGACGAGGCACTGCGTGCCCACCTCGACGAGCGAGGCATCGGCTACGAGACCGAGGTCGACGACCAGGGGGTGTCCTTCACCGCCCCGGTCGACGACGCCGACTGGGACGTCGTCGATGAGTTCTTCGACGCCCGCTATGGCCACTGTGAGCCGTTCTTCGCCGAACTCGAGGAGCTCGAGGCCTGTGAGCTCCACGACGAGGACGACATCGATGACCTCGACGAGAGTGACGACGTCGACGAGGAGAAACTCGTCGGCTCTGCGTGACGCGGACCTCCCCGCATCGGTGCCCCGCCCCTCGTGGGCGGGGCACCCGCCGCGCGTGGTGCCACCCTGGAGGGTCGATGACATCGAGCTCCACGCCCGTGCACGTCCTGGTGGCAGAGGACGATCCCAAGCAGGCAGAACTGCTTCGTCGGTACCTCGAACACGAGGGCTGGTCCGTCACTTCGGTCGGGAACGGTCGCGAGGCCGTCGAGGTGGTCCGCCGACGGAACGTCGATGTCGTGGTGTTGGACGTGATGATGCCCGTCGTCGACGGGCTGGATGCCTGTCGGGTCTTGCGCTTCGAGTCCGACGTTCCGATCGTGTTCGTCACCGCCCGCTCGACCGAGGAGGACCTGCTGCTGGGTCTCGAGATCGGTGCGGACGACTATGTGACCAAGCCCTACTCGCCCCGTGAGCTCGTGGCCCGCATCCGCACCCTCGTTCGGCGCTCGGGATGGGCGCCCCAGGAGTCCGAGGTGCTCGGGTGGGGCGGCCTCGAGATCGACTTGCGGCGCCACGAGATGCGCGTGGACGGGCAGGCGGTCACGGTGACGCCCAAGGAGTTCGCCATCGCGGCCGCCCTGGCCCGCGAGCCGGGCCGAGCGTTCAACCGCTTGGACCTGCTCGACGCGGCGTTCGGGTTCGATCACGACGTGCTCGAGCGAACGGTGGACGTCCACATCGGCAACCTGCGTCGCAAGGTCGAACCAGAGGGCGAGCCGCGCTGGTTCCTGACCGTCTACGGCGTCGGATACGCGTTCGCCGAGGAACGATGATCCGCTCCAGCATCCGCGCCCGCTGGGTCGTCGTCACCCTCGCAGTGGTGCTGGTCGCAATCGCTGCAACGGCAGTCCTGGCTGCACAACAGGCGGCGAACAACACCGAGGACGCAGTCACAGCGACCCTCGAGACCAGGGACGAACTCTTCGAGAAGCTGATCGCGTACCGCGATGTCACCGGCGGCTGGGACGATGTCGACGTGCTCGTTGACGCGGTCGCCGAGACCTCCGAGACGAGGATCGCGCTCACCGACGAGCGTGGCCGGCTCCTGGCGGACTCGGCTGCCGACGGCACATCCCTTCCGTCGGTCCCCGTCGGGTTCGTGGACGAGGCATTCGGGACGGCGTTCTTCGAACCGCCCGATGTCGACGAATCCTTCGAGAACCTCGAGTCCTTCGTGCGATGCCTCGATGAGATCGGTGCGTCATACGACGACAGCTTCGGAACGTTGGTCGTGGACTCGACGAGGGCGAGCCGCCGCTGCGTGGCCGAAGAGATCGACGCCGTCATCGCCGCTGGGGGGTCCTTTGCCGTCACGCTCGTCTCGGGATCCGACGGGCTCGCCGTCTTGAGCGACGCACTGATCGCGTGCTTCGAGGAGCTCGGCGTGCCATTCGTCCTCGAGACGACCGAGGAGGGCGTGGCCCGACCCGAACCGCTGTTCACGGACGATCCCGAGATCGGTTCCCTTGTCTTCGAATGCCTCGAGGAGGTGGAGGATCTCGACGTTGGTCGGCTGATCGGGTTCGACGACGGCGCCGTCGTCTTCATGGACGTCGACGGTGCCGACCCGTTCAGCAATGCGGCCGACCCGTTCGATCCGACCGTCCTCGTCACGGTCGGGGCGGTGGCGGCTCTCTCTGCGCTTGCCGCGTGGTTCGCTGCGACTCGCCTCGTTCGCCCCATCCGAGAGCTGACGCGCGCCGCGGCCGAGATGGGAGAGGGCGATCTCGATCGCCGCGCCAACATCGGTCGTGCCGATGAGCTCGGCGACCTCGGCCGTGCCTTCGACCGCATGGCGGACCAGCTCGCCGAAGACGATCGCCAGCGTCGGCGGATGACGAGCGACGTGGCCCACGAGCTGCGTACGCCTCTCGCCAACATCCGCGGCTATCTCGAAGGCGTCCAGGACGGGGTGATCGACCTCGATCGCGCGGTCGTGGACACGGTGCACGAGGAGGCGATACAGCTCCAGCACCTGGTCGACGACCTGCAGACCCTTTCGCTCGTGGAGTCGGGACGCCTTGCGATCGCGTCCGAAGAGGTCGACGTCTCAACGGCCGCGGCGGCAGTCGTGGCCGCGCACGGATCGCGGGCCAGCGAGGCGGGCGTTCGGC
>CAYUBX010000109.1:506-7996 GCA_964443165.1 uncultured Acidimicrobiales bacterium | reverse complement strand
GAGGAGGCCATCATCGATGGCCGCCTGCGCTCGGCGTACGAGCAGCGAGATCTCTCGGACCGCAACCAATCGCCGCAGCAGACGGACGTCAACCTGCGACGCGACTACTTCCTCGACGAGGTCACCGAGGCCCTACTGGAGCACCCTGCGCTCGGGGAGAACTACTCGGAGCGCTTCGGATCGGTCTACAACGGCGGTCTGCGCGTCTGGACGACGTTCGATCCGGTGATGCAGGCCCAGATGGAGGCTGCTCGCGACGAGATCTTCCCCAATGGCACGGGTGACTTCGAGGTCTCGATGGCCACGGTGGATCCCTCGACGGGCGCGATCAAGGCGTTCATCGGCGGCCCGGAGTTCGCGGACTTCCAGTTCAACCTCGCCACCCAGGGCAAGCGCCAGCCGGGATCGTCGTTCAAGACGTACGTTCTTGCCGCAGCGATCGAGCGGGGCGGGCTGTACCCGTTCGACACGATCAGCGGCGAGGGGCCCTGCGAGTTCCCCAACCCGCCGGCCCCGGACTACGTCGTCAACAACTTCGGTGGCTCGAAGGGCTCTGTCGGCACGGTGCTTCAGATGACGCTGGCCAGCTCGAACTGCGCGTACGTGCGTCTGGGCATCCGCACCGGGCTCGACGAGGTCGTCGACGTCGCCAACCGGATGATCGGGCGCGATGCCGAGAGCACCTTCCAGCCCTTCCCGTCGATGTCGCTCGGCGCCCAGGAGGTCACCCCGCTCGAGCAGGCGATCGGGTATTCGGTCATCGCCAACGACGGCATCCGGATGGAGCCCTACTACATCAGCCGGATCGAGGACCGAAGCGGCAACGTCATCTACGAGCACATCCCCCGTGGCCGTCGGGTTCTCTCCTCGGAGACGGCTGCGTGGGTCACGAACGCGCTCGAGTCCAATGTGCAGGGGGGCACCGGGGGGCGCGCGCGGCTGGCCAGCGGGCAGGCGGCGGCGGGCAAGACCGGCACCGCGCAGGACTTCAGCGACGCCTGGTTCGTCGGATTCACCCCGCAGCTGAGCACTGCGGTGTGGATGGGGCACCCCGAGGAGAAGGTGTCCATGACGGATGTGCAGGGGCGTCGGGGAACCGGTGGGTGGATCCCGGCTCGCTTGTGGAGCGCCTTCATGAGCAGGGCGCTCGACGGCACGGCGCTCGAGGATTTCCCCGATGAGCCCCCGTGGGGTCGGCGCAGCCAATTCATCTTCCTCGACTCCGACAAGTGCACGATCGAGGTAGAGCTCTACCCGGATCAGCCGCCGCTCGAGTTCGAGCTCACCTGCAACCTCGTCGATGTGGACACACGAGAGGAGAAGTTCGTTCCACGTGACGACGCTGTGTGTGAGATCACGGTGATCGGCGAGGACAGCGTGGCTCGAAAAGAACGCGTCAGGTGCAGCGAGGTGCGCGAGCGGCTCACCACGACGACGACGACGACCACCACCACGACGATTCCCGACACGGGGCCCCCGACGTCGACTCCGGGTACCGGACCACCCGCCACCGGTGGCCCCACCACGGCATCCCCGACGACCACTGCGCCTCCCACAACGGTGCCACCCACGACCGGCCCACCCACCACCGTCGCAGGCTGATCCGGGCTCACGTTGACGCGGGCGGGCGTGGTAGAACCGTGGCCCGCGGAACCCGGCGACGCCGCGGCAGAGGGGGCACGACGTGAGCGGCCTGGAGGCACTGGCCCAGCTGCAGGATCTGGATGTTCGGCTCAGCCAGCTAGAGCACAGGCTCGCCACTCTCCCCGAGTTGGCCGAACGCGAGCAGATCAACGCAGCCCAGGCGACGCTGGCCGCCCAGGATGCCGAGCTCGAAGGCCACATCGCTGTGTTCCAACGTGAGCAGAAGCGGCACGAGGACGAGGTGGCGTCACTCGAGGAGAAGGTCGCCAAGAGCAACGAGGCCCTGTACGGCGGAGCCATCACCTCGCCCAAAGAAGCCAGCGCATGCAGGACGAGATCGCCTCGCTCGGCCGTCGTCAGGAATCGATCGAGGACGAGATCCTCGAGTTGATGGAACAGATCGAGCCGCTCGACGTAGATCGAACGGCGCTCGCAGAGCAGGCTGCTCAGCTGGACACGCAGATGGCTGCGGTCGAGGCACGCATGGCTGAGGCCTCGCTGGAGATCGAGAGCGAGCGCACCGAGGTGCAGGCGCGGCGAGATGCGCTCGTCGAGTCCACCAGCGATGAGCTCGTCGCCCTCTACGACTCCCACAGGGCCAAGATGCGCGACCGAATCGCGATCGGCCGTCTCACCGGAGCGACGTGTGGCGCCTGCCACCTGGAGATCTCGGCCGTCGATCTCGATCGGATTCGCTCGCTCGGCGAGAACGAACCGGGGGAGTGTCCCGAATGCGGCGCACTCCTCGTGCACTGACCGATGTTCCTGTGGTTCGCGGGCGCGTCGCTCGCCGCGATGTGGGTCACCTTTCGCGACCCGGCGATCGACCATCGCCTCGTCGTGCTCGGCGCTCTGCTGCCCGATCTCGTCGACGGGCTGACTGGAGGGGTGTGGTTGCTGCACACGCTTCTGTTCCCGATCGCCGCTCTGGGAGTCGTGATGGCAACGACGATCGGTCGTCGCCGGTGGCGGCGGCGACTGCTCGCACTGCCGATCGGCGTCTTCTGGCATGTGATCTTCGACTTCGTCTGGGTGGACCGTTCGACCTTCTGGTGGCCCCTCGACGGTGTCGCCTTTTCTGGCGATCTTCCAGTGGCGGAGCGCGGTCTGGGCCTCAACCTGGGGCTCGAGGTGGTCGGCCTCGTGGCGTTGGTGTGGGTCGCCCGTCAGTTCGGCCTCGCCGACCCTGAGCGGCGTGCCAGCTTCGTGCGCACCGGTCGTGTCGATCGGAGCCTCACCGACCCCGGGGGGCCTCCGACGTGCTGATCATCGTGCGCCACGGCCGCACCGCCGCCAATGCGGGTGGGCTGCTGCAGGGCCGGGTCGACAACCCGCTCGACGACGAGGGCCGTGCACAGGCCGAAGCGATCGCTGCGACGCTCGGCCAGGTGGATCTGGTCGTGAGCAGCCCCCTGCTTCGCGCTCGTCAGACAGCCGAACCGTTGGGCGCTGACATCGAGATCGACGAGCGGTGGATCGAGTTGGACTACGGCGAGTGGGAGGCGCGCCCTGTGAGCGACGTCAGTCCCGATGACTGGGCCAGGTGGCGGGCCGACCGCGAGTTCGCACCGCCCGGGGGTGAGAGCCTGGCAGCGCTCAACGAACGCGTCGCGGCAGCATGCGCGGACCTCGTCGAGGCAGCCAGGCACAGCACGGTGGCCGTCTTCACACACGTCTCGCCGATCAAGTCGGCGATGGCATGGGCGCTGGGTGTGGACGACGAGATCTCCTGGCGGCTGCACGTCGCGCAGGCACAGATCTCCCGGATCGTCATCCGTGGCGATCGGCCGGCGCTGACCTCCTTCAACGACACGTCACACCTCCCATGATGACCAGCCAGGCCTGGGTCTTCCTGATCTCGGCAGGGGTCCTCGCCGGACTGGGGTGGCTCGCGTCGTGGCAGACGTGGAGGCCGGTCGTGATGGTCGCCCGTCCGGCCGCCATGGGAGGGCTCATCGGGGTCGCGCTGTGGCTCCTGGACGTCGATCGCACCGCCCAGACCTTCATCATCGCCGGTTTGGCGGTCAACGCACTCGGCGACCTGCTGCTGGCGATGCCGCGGCACTACTTCGCGAGCGGCTCGGCCTGTTTCCTCGGGGCTCGGGCCTTCTACAGCCTGGCGTTCGTGGCTCTGGGCGTCGATGTTGGCGCGTTCGTGCTGGTGCTGATCGTGGCCGGATTCACGCTGCTGACCGTCGGTCGAATCCTGATGGGCCAGATTCGCCGGCTGCGCCCGGGACTCGTGGCCGGCACCGCGACGTACATGACGGCGGCCGCTGCGACCGTGGCGCTCGGTGTGGCGACGGGGAACCCGACGGCCGGCTTCGGGGCGGTGACATTGGCCTTGTCCGACGTTCTGCTGGGATGGAATCGGTTTGTACGGGCGCTCGCCGGCGGGCACGGTTCGATCCACATCGTGGCGCACGGGGCCCAGGCGATCCTCGTTCTCGCCCTGGTAACCGCCTGAGCTTTCAGGCTGCCCGGAAGAGGCCGTCCCCGACCTCGACGACCCGACCGTCGCGCATCATCTGGTCGACGTGGATGAGGGCGCATCGCTGTTCGACGTGATGAACGAACGTGATGTCGACGTGTGGTCGATAGACGAACCGATGCTCGGCGCAGTCCGCCAGCGAGCGCGGCTCGCGGAGGAAATCGAGCATCCGTTCCTCGCGATTCGTGATGA
Source organism: uncultured Acidimicrobiales bacterium (assembly GCA_964443165.1). Lineage (GTDB taxonomy): Bacteria > Actinomycetota > Acidimicrobiia > Acidimicrobiales > Poriferisodalaceae > JAYPWI01. Next base: position 3,669 of record CAYUBX010000109.1, on the reverse strand, counting down.
CGGCCTGGAATGCGTCGAGCATCGGCAACAGTGCGTCGCGGCCCTCGATCACCCACTTGTGGTGGAAGGTGATGAAGTGGTCTGCATCGATGTCGCGGCAGCGCGTGATGGAGGCCTCCATGTCCTCGAGGGAGGACCACTCGTCGAAGTAGTACGGCCCGAAACCCGTGAGCTCCATGTCGCCGAGAAACGCCGCGCGAGCCTCGGGCACCACGAGGGCACAGTGGCCGCGGGTGTGTCCAGGTGTGTGAACGACTTCGATCGTCACACCGCCGAGGTCGAACGTGTCGTCCTCCGTGAAGCTGCGGACGTCAGGACGCGGGACGAAGTGGAAATCGCGCTCCACCTCCACGCGGAACTCTGCTTCGATGTCCGACGGCATCCCGTACATCGCCATGAGATCGTCGAGCGAGCGAAGACACACGGCGTCGCCCTCGTGGCAGTGCACCGGTACGTCGCCGAGCACCGACAGCCCAGGCACGTGGTCCTCATGGACGTGTGAGAGCACCACGTGATCGATCTCCACCGGCAGGCCTCGTTCCGCCACGGTGAGGGAGGGGTCGAACAGCACCGTCTCCCGAGTTCCCTGAACGAGAACGCTGTTGCCATGGGGATACTTGCCGCGCTCGAGGCCGGAGAGAACCGTCACCGGTCCGAGATCGAGCGCGTCGGGCCAATCGATGTCAGCAGCCATGGGCGCTGAGGGTAGCCCGAGGGCTCAGGGGTCGATATGGGCCCACGTGCCGGCCGTGACTTGAATCCCGTCCCCGGTCCCGTTCGAGAGCACCTCGACAAGGTCGCCTTCCGCATCGAGGAGAAAGAGCCCCGCAATCGGCGCCGGTTCGCCGCATTCCTCGTGGCCGAGGTAGACCACTGCCCGGCCGTCCGTGGTCCACCCGAGGGCTCGGCTCCCGGGGCCCCAGGGCCGGTTGGTCGAGGCCTCCAGCCACGTGATCGAGGCGCTGACGCTGTCGATGACCGCTGCCGAGTCGGTCAGGCAGGATCCGTTCCACTGAGCCAGCACGCGTGCGTCATCGGGCGAGAGAAACGCCACGCTCCACTCCGCCTGAGCCGCAGATGCGCCGAAGGGCGGTCGGTCTCGCCAGATCCGCGGAACGTCCGGGGCACCCACCAGCGGATTCCAGGATCCCCCGCCAGTCCGGAGTTCGATGCCGACGGCGTCCGACCTGTACCGACAGAGCCGCACCTCGATGAGTCCGCGGCTGTCGGACACCTCGCACCCCTCATCGAGTGGTCGGATGGGCTGCCCGGGGATCACGCTCGCCGCGGTCGCTGCGTCGTTGGGGTCGAGAACGAGATGTTCGGGTAACGATTCGCCTGGGGCCGCGATGCTGACGCCGCGGACCACCCCGGCGCGATCGAGGAACGTCACCCGTTGTCCTTCGTGGACGAAGAACCCATTCGATCCCGGTGGTCCAATCCGAAACCTCGCCACCAGCTGGTCGGGAGCGTCGACGGTGAGCGACGCGCGATGGATGCGGTTGAGGGCGGTCGATTCCACGTCGTCGACGCCATCGAGCCGTCGGGCTGAGCGAACGACCTCGGTTCGGAGACCCGAGGTCTCGGGCCATCGATGGGACAGGAGAAGGATGACGCCGCCGTCTCCGGAGCCGAGCGCCTCGACGAAGAGGGGGTCGTCGTCGTACAGCGCCCGAAGGAGGGAGACCACGTCCTGAGGTCCGAACTCCGCGACGGCCGCCCCGAGCGGGACGTATGAGTTCAGCGCGTCTCGCGCGGCTTCGACCTCGCGGACATTGGCGTCGAGACTCATGTGGACGCGGACATGCGTCAACGGGCCGGGCGGAACGTCCCTCGCGGGAGCGCTCGTCCCAGGATCCGTCGGGATCGGTGCGGTGCCGGGCACCCCGGGCTGCCGGCCGACGGACGGCTGCTGCGCTATCGGAGGCGCCAGGTCGGGGTCGAGGGTGTAGACGACGAATTCGTCGAGGACGCGCGATGGCGGCATCGCGAAGCGCGAGCCGAGAGGCACGATCGGGAGCGTCGTGCCGGCAGCCAACCCGTCTTCGACGCCATCCTCTGGCGTGGTGTCGAAGACGTCGCGGATCTCGTCGATCTGGCCGCACGAACTCGCGATGAGGGCACCGAGAGCGACGAGCGCCGCCGCTCGATGTCCGATCGGTGCCCGCCAATCCACCCCACGAAACGGTAGAGCCTTCGTCGTGTCTCGACGTCGCGTGGCGCGCGCCGCGGCGTGACGACCGCACCCGTTAGCGTGGATTCATGACCACGCTCCACCCGCGAGGGGTCAACCACCTGGCCCTGTCCACCACCGACATGAAGCGCCAGCTGACGTTCTGGTGCGATGTGCTCGGCGTTCCGCTCAAGGCGCTCTACTGGATGCATGGCGTCGAGGGGGCGTACCACGGCTTCGTCGAACTCGCTCCCGACAGCTACGTCGCGTTCGTGCAACACCCGGACAACGCGAAGGAGATCGAGTTCGGCGTCAGCCACGCCGATGGCGCCGGGGGAGACGTGCGGGGCGGCACGATGCAGCACGTCGCGTTCCACGTCGACACGTTCGAGGAGCTTCTGGCGATGCGTGATCGCATTCGCTCCAAGGGCGTCCAGGTGCTCGGGCCGATGGATCATGGGTTCATCCAGTCGATCTACTTCGAGGGTCCCGAAGGCCTCAACCTGGAGATCTCCACGGGCGCCGACATCGACGAGCGGGCGTGGATCGACCCCGAGGTCACCGGACTGTGCGGGATCACCGACGACGAGCTCGAGGTGCTCACGAGTCCGGCACCGCATGAGTCCGACGGTGGCCGCGTTGCGCAACCGACGGAGCCGCATCCCGAGAACGTCCGAGCGCAGCGGAATCCCGAGCTCTACGCCCGGATCGCCGGCCTGTCAGACGAGTTCGTCTGGGAGCGGCTGAGCGAGACCACGCCGCCCGTCGACGTGGACTGAGAGCCCAGCCAGTCGCTGGACACTCTCTCTACTGGTGCAGATTGCCTCGCTGCTGAGGGGGCCGATGGACCATGTGGTGGGGGGGTGGCCGTGGAGGCGCCGGTCCCAGCAGGCCAGCAGCTTGACGGCGCGCACTTGGTAGCCCGATTCCTCCAAGACTTCGCGTTCCACGGCCTCGCTGGGAAGGTCCCAGACGTCGGCCCAACCGCCG
>CAYUBX010000109.1:0-496 GCA_964443165.1 uncultured Acidimicrobiales bacterium | reverse complement strand
GCTGCGGTCCACAATCCCGCGCCTCGTGGACCGCAGCACCCGCTCCGTTCCTCGTGGGAGGAGCCCGAAGGGCGACCGACGCTGGGTGTGGCGAGGGTGAGCGGGGGTGTCCTCGTGGGAGGAGCCCGAAGGGCGACGACCCGAGGCGAAGAAACAGTGGTGAGTCGGCCTGTAGGCGGGATTCTGTCCAGCGGTTCCGAGGAACCGCCTGGGTGGCCATCCATCTGAGCGGCCTACCCGGGATCAGTGAGCGGGCAGCTCGATCCCTGCTTGGCCTTGCTCCGGGTGGGGTTTACAAGCCGCCCGGGTCACCCCGGACGCTGGTGCGCTCTTACCGCACCTTTTCACCCTTGCCTGTGACCGGAGACCGGTCCATCGGCGGTGTGTTTTCTGTTGCACTTTCCGTCGCCTCACGACGCCTGGTTATCTGCCAGCACCCTGCCCTACGGAGTCCCGACCTTCCTCGACATGGGCGTCCCCGGGGGGCTGCCATGCC
>CAYUBX010000108.1:0-8008 GCA_964443165.1 uncultured Acidimicrobiales bacterium | reverse complement strand
CGGTCTCACGCACTTGCTGTGGGAGATCATCGACAACGGCGTCGACGAAGCAGCAGCGGGTCACGGCGACAAGATCGAGATCACGTTCCACCCCGACGGCTCCTTCGAGGTCATCGACAACGGGCGCGGCATCCCGATCGACAAGAAAGAGAAGGACGTCACCGCCCTCGAGGTGGTGTTCACCGAGCTGCACGCCGGCGGCAAGTTCGGCAACGGCGCCTACACAGCGTCGGGCGGCCTCCACGGCGTGGGCGCGTCGGTGGTCAATGCGCTCTCCACGAGGATGGAGGTCGACGTCAACCGCGGTGGCCACACGCACCGTCTGGAATTCCGCAACCAGAAGGCCGGCCACACGGGCGCCAACGGACGATTCAAACCAGGGCACGCCCTCGGGAAGGTGGGCAAGGTCCCCAAGACGCGCACCGGCACGAGGGTTCGGTTCTGGCCGGATCGCGACATCTTCGACCCCGAAGCCTCGATCGAATACAGCGAGGTCCGCGAGCGGATCGCCCAGGTCTGCTTCCTCGTGCCCGGTCTCAAGATCCGGCTCGTCGACAAGAGGAAGGGATCGACCAACGCCCCCGAGGAATTCGTCTCCAAGGGCGGTCTCGGCGACTTCGTCGACTTCCTGTCCGGTGAGGCGGCTCAGGTCACGGGCCTCATCCGTGTCCAAGGCGACGGCCAGTTCGTGGAGAAGGTGCCCGTCGACGGCAAGCTCACCGAGGTCACGCGCGACTGTCACGTCGACATCGCGATGCGGTGGGTCAGCGACTACGACACCCGGGTCGCCAGCTTCGTCAACACGATTCCCACGCCCGATGGTGGCACTCACGTCGCCGGGTTCGATCGCGCGTTGACCGCAGCTATCAACAGCGCGCTCGCCGATGCGGATCCGCGCAAGCTCCGGAAGCTGAAGGACAACAACAAGGCCCAGCGTGAGGACGCGCAGGAGGGCCTGGTCGCCGTGGTGCGGGCCACGTTCCCCGAGCCTCAGTTCCGGGGCCAGACCAAGAGGGAACTCGGCACCCCCCAGATCCAGCGGATCGTCAGCACCGTGGCTCGTGACGGTCTCAAGAAGTGGTTCAACGGCACGGCGAAGGGCTCGAAGAAAGTCCACGTCAAGGCGATCCTCGACAAGGTCGCCGACGCGATCGTCAACCGGGTCAGCACCAAGCAGGCCTTGGACAACCGCCGCAAGGCCGCTGCGCTCGGCAACAACGGCCTACCGGACAAGCTGGCTGATTGCCGACTCCACCCCGACGGTGAGCTGTTGATCGTCGAGGGCGACTCTGCGGCCGGTCCCGCCAAGAGAGCTCGCGACAGTGCGTGGCAGGCGGTCCTGCCGCTGCGGGGCAAGGTCGTCAACGCTGGCAAGGGCACCCGCAAAGCGGTGCTCGACAACGCAGAGGCCACGGCGCTCTTCACCGCAGTCGGTGCAGGCAGCGGTCCGGACTTCGACCTCGACTCGGCCCGGTACGACCGGCTGATTCTGCTGGCGGACGCCGACGTCGACGGCAGCCACATCAGGTGCCTCGTGCTGACGCTCGTCTATCACTACATGCGACCGCTCCTGGAGGCCGGGCGGGTGTACGCGGCGCAGCCGCCGACGCACGCGTTCACCATCGGACAGGCGAAGGAGTTCGTCTACTCCGAAGCTGAACGCGAAGCCCGGATGGCCGAACTCGACGAGGCCGGCCGCCGCTATCGCGTCACCCGGTTCAAGGGCCTGGGCGAGATGGACGACGGCGAGCTCCTCGAGACCACGCTCGATCCCGAGACCAGGGTGCTGCGTCGCATCACCCTCGACGACGCCCAAGCGGCGGACAAGGCCTTTTCGGTGATGATGGGAGCCCCCGTCGAGCCGCGGAAGGACTTCATCATCAAGCACAGCCGGGACTACGGCCACGCCCTCGACGTGTAGGCCAGGCCACTCCGAGGGTCAGAACGCGATCGGAACAGCAAGCGCGGCCGACACGACGACGCTCGACCTCGAGAGCTCAAGAGTCCTCGGTTGCGTTGTAGCAATCGACGCAAGTCAGAAAATACGACGAATGACGTCAGCCGTGTTCGTGCTCATGTCGAAGATGTCGAGACCCTCGCGCATCAGCGGGCGTGATCCGATCATGCTCCAGACCTCCGGAGTTTGCCGCTCTTCGTACTGCGCCAAGTCCGTGTAATAGAGCAACCAGCCAAAGGTGGAGCCACCGTCGCTCCGTGCGTTCATGGCCGCAAGGACCGGAGTGCCGGCGAGAGAATTCACCATTTCAACGAAACGATGGCTCCAGTCGATCGCAGCGCCCACCTTGTTCCTCGACCATTCCCATGTAGTCGGGGTCGGCAAGAATCTCGTTCTGCTTGTCAGCCCACGCACTCCACGAATCGATCCGAGTGCTTGCGCCAAGTCGCCCCACGGTCCCACTCATCGGTCGCCAGCCGTACATCTCCTGGTCGAAGTTCGTCTGCACATAGTCGAGTATCTCGACAAATTTGGCTGACCCAGCTGCCGTCGCGTCGGGACGAACGTTGCGATCGATCAGCGGCCGCCGGTGATATCGAGGACGGCACCGGTGATGTAAGCCGCCTCCTCCGAGCAGAGCCACACGATCGGCTCCGCGGTCTCCTCTGCCGATCCGCCGCGGCCCATCGGCACTCCGCCCACGAGTTGCTCGATCCGGTCGGTGACGCCGCTGTCGAGGTGGATGTCGGTGTGGATCAAACCGGGGCGCACGGCGTTGACCCGGATGCCCCGCTGAGCGACTTCGCTCGCCAGGCCCGTCGTGAGGGTGTCCATCGCCCCCTTGGACGCGGCGTAGTCGACGAACTCGTTGGGCGAGCCGAGGCGTGAGGCGGCGGACGACACGATCACAATGGCGCCGCCCGCGCCACCGCGATCCGTCGCCATTCGTCGCACCGCCTCGCGGCAGGTCACGAAGGCACCGCGCACGTTCACGGCCATGACCCGATCAATGCGCTCGACGGTCATGTCCTCGACCCGACACCGCTCGAACAGGATCCCGGCATTTACGATCACTGCGTCGAGGTGTCCGAACGACTCGACCGTCGTGTCAATGAAGTCGATGACCTCAGCCTCCTCGGCGACGTCGCAGCGGCGCAGGAGCGCCCGTTGGCCCACGGCTTCGACATCAGCGGCCACCGCACGCGCCGTGTCCTCGGAGCTCACGTAGGTCAGTGCGATGTCGTATCCGGAGCGGGCGGCCATTCGGGCGCCGGCAGCGCCGATCCCTCGGCTCGCGCCGGTGATCGCCATGACGGGGGAGCTGTTGGTCATCCCGTCACGATATGGGTCTGGAGAGGCTCGATCCGGTGATGGAGCGGAGAACGGCAGGCGACTCTCTGGTGGAGCGCCAACTGGCACCACGACCTGAACAACGCGGTATCCATGACCACATGCGTCGTCTGCTGCTCATCCTGGCGATCGTCTGCGCGGCTGGGTGTTCGCCCACGTCGTCGCCCGAGACGGGCTCGGGGTCCACGGCAGCCGCGTCGTTGACGTCGGCTGCGACCTCGAGCTCACCGTCGACGGGCGCGGCTCCCACGACCGCGCCCACGACGGACAGGCCGACCTCGAGTTCGACCTCCACCGAACCTGGCACCACGCTGGCTCCTGGGACACGGCCGACGAGCTTCGTCGTGGGAACGTTCTCCGGGTGGTCGAGCCACCTCATCGACGGCTTGCGAATCGACGTGTCCACCCGAGAGATCGTCGACACGGTCGAGGGGTACTTCCCGCCGCAGCCCGAGGTCAACGGGGCTCGACTCGACGAACTGCTGCTCGTCGATCTTCCCGAGTATTCCGAAGACGAGGCACGCGAGCTCGAGGAACTCTCGTTCTGGGGCTGGGAGACAGCCCAGGGCCGGCTCCCGTTTGTGACGACACAACGGCTCGTGGACGCGGCGGGGGAGACGATCGCGTTCAACGAGGGGTCCTACGGCCAGCTCTGGTTGGCCCACGGTCGCACCTGGTGGGAGGACGTGCTTCCAAGCGGTGCCGTCGTGGGCCGCTGGGCTGACGAGGGCTATGCCGGCGTGTTCCTGGTGGACGGCGCAGAGACGACCGATCTGGGCCCCGACGATCCCGGGAACCGCAACTGGACTCAGGCGGCGGTCCAGGCCTCGGGAAACATCGTCGTCGTGGAGGCCGATGCCTTCACCGGAACCAATCCCGAGTTTCTGGTGATCGACCCGGACACCCAGGAAGTCGTCGCGACGTTTGCGCCGCCAGCCGGCGTTGAGGCCGTCTGGGACATGGATTACGACGTCACCGGTACGTGGCTCGTGGTCCTGTACGACCGAAATTTGGTGGAGATCCTCGGTTTCGGCTCGCGAACGCTGATCGAGGTGTCCGGCCGGTGGGAGCGCGTGAGCTGGTGAGGAACGGGCGCATAGCCGCCGATAATACTCATTATGTCAAGTAGATGATCCTTCACGGCCTGGTGGACTCCAGGCGGCGAGCGTCACCGTCACCGCTCCAGCGAGGGCCACGATCGTGCCGGTCTGACTCCCCTCGCGGAACCACTGGGCCAGCGCCCACAGCGCCGTCCCGGCGGCCAGGATCCAGACGAGCTGGCGTGCGGAAAGACCGACGCCGGCGATCGGCTTCGCGGCCCGCCGTTCGGCCGTTTCGGCCACGGGAACGGCGATGGAGGCCAGCGCCACCAGGACGACGGTCGGGCCCGTCATCCCGAACACCGCCCGGTCCCACGGCCCCCAGAAGGCCCACCAGTCGAGAAACGTCGACAGAATCAGAATCAGCCCGCCAGCGGCCATGCCGAGCCCTCTCGCGTCGCCGAGCGTCACCCGTCCGGCGGGTGGCGGCGATGGGGCGGCTCGGCACCAGAACGCGGTTCCAGTGCAGGCCAGGAGACCTCCCACGGCACCGATGTAGACCGCTCCCCTGCTGTCGTCGGCGAAGATCATGGCCCCGTGCCCGATGAAGGCGCTCCATGCCGTGGCGGCGAGGACGGTGCGACGGGAGCGGGCGATGAGGGCTGACCTCGCGATCGCCGGCACGGTCCCGGCGAGGAGAAGCGCCGCTCCCCCGGCCAACGAGGCGAGGCCGAACAGTCCCGCTGCGTCGAGCTCGTATCCCCGAGCGACGCTGTTCCAGGGATGGAACGCTGCTGCGACCAGGACGGCGCCGCCCAGAGCGGACAGCCGTTCGCCCATGTGCAGCCGATCAGCCGTCACTCGCTGCCCGCATCGACGCAATCGCCTCCACGATCTCTCGCCCCGGACCGCCCGATGTCGCTTCTTCGGGGCGGTATGTGTGGTCGGCGAGTTGTGACAGCGTTGCACCGACTCCCATCGCGAGAGCGTCGAGGTCGTAGCCGCCCTCGAGGAAGACGATCGGTGTTCCGACCATGGCCACCAGTTCGCGCGTGATGTCGGCGTGGTCGGCGGAGGTGAGGCCCAGGTCGGTGATCGGGTCGCGGCGGTGGCTGTCGAACCCGGCCGAGATGATGAGCTGATCGGCTCCGAATGCCTCGAGAGAGGGAAGAACGACCTCGTCGAGGGCTGCGCTGTACACGTCGCCCGTCGCTCCAGGCGGCAGCGGAACGTTGACGGTGGTGCCGAGGCCATCACCGGCCCCCGTCTCGTCGGCCGCGCCCGTTCCCGGATACAGGGGCCACTGATGGAGGCTCACGAACATCACATCGCCGTCTTGGTAGAACGCGTCCTGGGTGCCGTTGCCGTGGTGGGCGTCGAAGTCGACGATCGCGACGCGTTGCCCGCGAGCCTGAAGCGCCCGGGCTGCGATGGCAGCACTGTTGAAGACGCAGAAGCCCATCGACTCGTGCGGCGTGGCGTGGTGGCCAGGAGGGCGCACTGCGCAGAGGACGCCGTCGGACCCTCCGACCATGTCGATGGCCGCCAGGCCGGCGCCGGCGGCGCGCCGGCTCGCTTCGAGGGACGACGCGCTCATCACGGTGTCGCCGTCGATTCGTCCGCCTCCCCGGGCGTCGATCGCGATCACGGCCTCGATCATCGAGTCCGAGTGCACCCTCCCGATCGCGGCGTCGTCCGCGGCCGGTGCCTCGTGAAAGGTGACTGCCCCGGCGAGATCCGCGTCCGAGATGCCCTGCGTGGCCGCGGCGAGCCGGTCTGGCCGCTCCGGGTGGCCGACGCCTGGATTGTGTTCCACACAGGTATCGTGGGTGATCACGGCAATCGGCATCGCTCAAGGGTAGCCCTGGGCCGGTCGATGAAGGACGGAGGCCGTCACGGTGGACCGTCCTCACCGTTGAGTGCCTGACGAAGACTGCCCCATGGAACGCGCGAACCTTCCAGCCCTCGATTTCGTCGTGATCGGCGCCTACAAGGCCGCCACGACCACGCTGCAGCGCGCGTTCTTCGCTCATCCCGAGGTCTTCGTCCCCGAGCGCAAGGAACCCAGCTACTGGGCATTCGACGGCTGCTCGAGCCTTGAGATCGAGGCCAACCCGATTGCGCCGATAGCCATCACCCACTTCGACGAATATGCGGCCCTCTTCGCCCGCCGGAAGGGAGAGCGCATCGCCGGTGAGGTATCGCCTGAGTATCTGAAGAACCAGCGCACCGCGATTCGTCTCGCCCAGGCGTACCCCGAGATACGGATCGTTGCGATGCTGCGCGACCCTGCGGAGCGGGCCTTCTCCGACTACCTCATGTACCGACGTGACGGTCGGGAGCGGTTGGAGTCCTTCGCCGACGCTCTGGACGCCCAGGACGTGCGGTGCGCCGCCAATGAGGCCACGGGCCAATACCTCACCACGGGCCTCTACGGCCGGCAGCTCGCCAGGTACTACGACGCCTTCTCGGTCGAGCAGATCCTCGTTCTGCGCCAGGACGACCTCAAGACGGATCGCGACGGGGTCTTCGGCCGGCTCGCAGCCTTTCTCGGCGTCAGCCCGGAAGGCTTCACAGACGCACCAGAAGCCGCCAATCTGTCTGGCGTGCCGGAAAGCCCCTTCAGCCGCGCCGCATACGCGCTGCGCCGCCATGCACGGGGCGTCGCCCACCTGGTTCCGTCTGGCCTGAAGCAACGGATCGACGAGCGGCTGCAGAAGAGCCTCGCCCGACCCGCGCTCGCCGCGGAGGACCGGGCCCGGCTCGTTCGGTACTACGACGACGACATCGCATTGACCGAGGAGCTCACGGGCCTGGAGTTGTCCGCCTGGCGGCAACCGTGACGCGCCATCGGATCCTCTTCGTGTTGGGCGAGGGAGGCCACAGCGCCGAACTCCTCCGGTTGGTCGACGACCTGGCCGAGGTCGGCGAGCTCGTCTTCATCGCCACGACAGCCGATCGGATGGCCGACGAGTGGGTGCCGGACGGGGCCGAGGTGGTCAAGGTCCGGCGGCCGAGGGGCAAGGACACGGGCACCCTGGCCGCGATCCGCGACACGGTGACCTCCTTCGGGCAGGCCGCCTGGGCAGTACGCCGGGTCAAGCCGACCGCTGTGATCACGTCGGGCCCCGCGATCGGGCTGGTCGTCGCCGTCGCGGGGTGGATCGTCGGGGCGCGTGTCGTGTTCGTCGAGACCATCTCCCGGGTCACCGGCCTCTCCCTCACGGGTCGGCTCATGCGGCCAGTCGCCGACAGATACTTCGTGCAATGGCCAGGGGCCCAGGCGGACGTGAAGGGAAGCATCTACGCGGGGAGGCTGATGTGAGCGCCACCTCGAGCCTCGAGTACCTGCTGGTCACCGTCGGAACGACCAGCTTCGACGACCTCGCCAAGGCAGCCGACGAGCTCGTTCCGGCCCTCTCCCCTCGCGATGGGTTGATCCAGACCGGCGAGGGCTCCTATGTGCCAAACAACCTGCCGCACGAACGCTTCGTCCCCACGCTTCGGGAGCTCTACCCCCGCAGCTCGCTCGTGATCGCGCACGGGGGCGCCGCGACGACGTTCGAGGTCCTGCGCGCCGGCGTTCCGCTGGTGTCCGTAGCGAACGGCGATCGGTACGACGACCACCAGGCCGATCTGCTGTCGGAACTGGATGCCGCTG
>CAYUBX010000107.1:0-8045 GCA_964443165.1 uncultured Acidimicrobiales bacterium | reverse complement strand
CGCGACGAACACCGATCTCGGTCCGTCGTTCGAGGACCGAGATCACCATCACGTTCGCGATCCCGACGCCGCCCACGAGCAGCGCCACCGCGCCGAGCCCCAGGAGCAGGCCCGTGAACGCGGCTTCGGTGCTCTCGCGGGCGGCGAGCAGATCGCTCGGCCTGCTGACCGAGACCTCGCTGGGTCCTTCCGGTCGAACCGTCGCGGCGAGCACCGCCCGGACGTCATCGAAGAGCGCCTCGTCGTCGGGCACGTTTGGAAGGGTCCGTACGTAGACGAGGTTGGGTTCCTCCTCCACCTCGAACAACAGCTCCGCGATCGGCTGTCCGATCAGCGCGGCGCGGTCGATGTTGGGTGCGAGCGGGATCGGATCGAGGATCGCGACGACCGTGAAGTAGGTGTTCGACAGATACACCTGTGGCGAGTCGTCGACGTTGTGGATGCCCAGTCGATCGGCTGCGACCGCGCCGAGCACGATATTGGGAAGCGAAGCGGTGCTCTCATCCAGAAAGACGCCGTGTTCGGCGGTGGCGTCGATCATGGGCAGCAGATCGAGGTCGGTGGTGAGCACCGCGATACCGCTCGTCTGGCTTTCGGGGATGAACTCCGTTCGGCGGATCGTCGTGCCCGCGGGCGCCACCGATGCGGCCGACTCGATCGGCCCGATGCGCTCGATCATGTCGGCAGCCTCCGGAGGGAAGACCACGTCGTCGCCGGTGAGCGAGTCGCCAGGGGTGACCTCGAGGAGATCCGGTCCGAGGGCGTCAAGCTCGGCTTGGAGTTGAGCGTCACTCGACGAGGTGATTCCGAGAACGGAGATCATCGCTGCGATGCCGATCGCGATGCCGAGCGCGGTGAGAACGGTCCTGGCCTTCCTGGCTCGTAGGCCCAGCGTGCCCACAGCGGCGACGTCGATCGGTCGGAGTCGCGACAGTTGGCGGCTGCGTCGGGAGGTCATCCGTCGCTCTCCACGCGGCCATCGAGGAGCGAGACCGTTCGCGGCAGTGATGCCGCGAGCTCCCGGTCGTGTGTGATCACGACGATGGTGCTGCCCTGGCCATGGAGGTCGTGCAGCAGGCCGACGATCTCATCGGACGTCGCGGAGTCCAGGTTGCCGGTGGGCTCGTCAGCCAGAACGATCGCCGGATCGCCGAGCAGTGCCCTCGCGATCGCGACGCGCTGCCGTTCTCCGCCCGACATCTGATTCGGTCGGTGCGTCGACCGTTCGCCGAGACCGACGCGCTCGAGCATTTCGAGCGCGAGCTTTCGCCTGCGTCTCCCGGCGACCCCCTGGTAGATGAGGCCGGTGGCCACGTTCTCGGCCGCAGAGATCCCTGCGATCAGGTGGAACTGCTGGAACACGAACCCGATTCGCCGTCCGCGCAGACTGGAGACCCGGCGATCTGACAACGCCGTGAGGGGCTGTCCCTCCACCACGACATCACCGGACGTGGGACGGTCGAGGGCGCCCATCATGTTGAGCATCGTGCTCTTGCCTGAACCGCTCGGCCCGACGACCGCCAGCAGCTCGCCCGACCCGATGGCCAGGTCCACGCCGCGGAGCGCGTGGACCGGCGGATGCCCCGGATAGGACTTGGTGACCTGTCGGAGCTCGAGAACTGAGGAACTCATCAGCGGCCTCAGGGGATGACGACCCGGTCGCCCGGCTCGATGGCGCCCCTGATCGACACCTCGTTGTCGAGGAAGGTGCCGAGGGCGACCCCGACGAGACTCGTCGAGCCGTCGTCGGCCACTCGCTCCACTGCGTAGCCGCCCTCGGCGAGAGCCACGAGGGCGGCGATCGGCACCACGGTCGCTGCCTCTTCGAGGGTCTCCTCGACGCGAACCGTGACGGGGCTCTCGTCGAACCCGGCGCCGGATCCGTCGAGGAGGATCTCGACCTCGATGTAGGAGGTGGCGTTGGGGCCTTGCCCTTCCGTCACCGCGACGTCGGAGACGAACGTGACCGTTCCGTCCACCACGGAATCGTCGGGGAGCTCGACCTCGATGACCTGGCCCTCGAACAGGAGGCCCGTCAATGACGTGTCCAGCAATACGGTGACGACCCGCTCCGTGCTGGTGTAGGACAGGATCGAGCCACCCTGGATCTGCTGGCCCAGACTCGCGTGGACAACCGAGACCCGGAAGCCCTCCGGGCGGTAGACGATGTACCCGAGCGGGATCTCCCCCGTGGGTTCGAGCCCGAGCGACTCCTGCCAGCGTTCGATGGCGTCGCTTGTGGCAGACGTGAAGTCGCCGTCGACGTTGAGGTTGGATTCCGTCGCGTGGCCGAGGTCGAGCAGCATCTCTTCGAGCCGGAGGACGTCGGCGCCGTCCGCCGTGTGGCTGTTGAACGCCCGGTACATCGGGGTGTCGCCCTCGAGTAGGAGAACGGGGCGACCATCGATCTCGAAGAGCACGTCGCCCAACTCCATGACGGCCCCCGCCTCGGGCACCGACGTGACGACCCCCGTGGCCAGGTTGGGGAGATTCTCGACCGGTCCGAATCCGAGGGTGCCTTCGACTTCGGTGTCCTCGACGAAGTCCTTTCGGGCCGCGACCGCCGTGTTGATCTCCCGCGGTTCGGTGGTCTTGTTCGCTGCGACGACCCCGTCGTCGTCTCCGTCGAGGAAGATCAGAGCAGCGATCACTCCGACCGCAATCAGGCCGGTTGCGGAGATCAGGGTGACTGCTCGCTTCATCGCTCTGCCCCCTGGTCGCCACCGGACCCGCGCCCGCCTGGCCTGCCGGGTCCTTCGATGCCGAGGTCGGTCTGGCATGCCTGCATGACATCGCGGAACTCGACCGGGTCGAACCGCCCGTCCTGGAAGAGCTCGCGCAGCCCGAATCCCTGACCGCCGGAGACATCGGGATCGGGAAGATCCTCGAAGCCAGGGGTCTCGCGGGCGCAGGCGAACAGGGCGAGCAGGTTGTCTTCGAGCTCGGCCTGTTCTTCCGGAGTGCGCTCCGGTGTCTGCCCAGCGACGCCCTGGAGGTTTTCCTCCTCGCACGTCTGTCTGGCCTCGCGGAAGCCATCGCCGGTCAGGTCCACGCCGGCGTCCTGCAACGCCTGCGGATCGAAGAAGCGGCCGACGCCATCGGAGAGATCGGGATCTGGCCAGTTGGGGTAGGTCTCGCGCATGCAGGCCGCGAAGGCCAGCAGGGCCTCCTCGAGATCGACCTCGGCGTCCGGCTCGGTGCTCGTCGTCGAGGCGGCCAGAGCGTCGTCGCCGCTCGCGCCGCCGGTGTCCGTCTGGAGGGTCGCGAGCTCGGTGGTGGTCTCGTCCGCGCCGCCATCTGCGGAGCTGCACGCTGCGCCGAGGAGGGCCATGGCCATGGCGAGAGGGAGGAATCGTCTGGTCATGGCGGGTGAACGTAGAAGCCGTTCCTGAGAAATAGATGAAGCTCGGAAACGGAATCCGGGCGACCCACGCTCTGGCTACCCTGCCGTCATGGCTGTGGACACCGCTTCCGACGGAGCTGGTCTGCGTCCCGAGCCCGGGTCGATCCCCGACACGCCCGGCAGCTATCAGTTCAAGGGCCGAGACGGCCGGATCATCTACGTCGGTAAGGCCAAGAGCCTGCGCAACAGGCTCAACAGCTACTTCCAGGACCCGCGCAACCTCCACCACCGCACCGCCCAGATGGTCGCCACGGCCGCATCGGTGGAGTGGATCCAGGTCGATACCGAGGTCGACGCCCTGATGCTGGAGTACAGCCTCATCCAGCAGCACCAGCCGCGGTTCAACATCCGCCTCCGCGACGACAAGTCCTACCCGTTCCTCGCCGTCACCCTGCTGGATGACTGGCCTCGGGCCATGGTGATACGCGGCAAGCGCAAACGCGGCAACCGCTACTTCGGCCCGTACGGTCACGCGTACGCCATCCGCGAGACCCTCGACCTGTTGTTACGGACCTTCCCGATTCGCACGTGCAGCGACAACAAGCTCGCCGAGCACCAGCGTCTGGGCCGGCCGTGCCTGCTGTTCCACATCGAGCAGTGCGCCGGCCCGTGCGTCGGGGAGGTCTCCGACGACGAGTACGACGCCATGGTGCGCGATCTCATCCGCTTTCTCGAAGGCGACACCGACGAGGTCGTCGAGGAGCTCACGGCACGAATGCAGGACGCGAGCGACGAGCTGGAGTTCGAGCTCGCGGCGCGGCTGCGCGACCGGCTCGACAGCGTTCGTAAAGCGATCGAGAAGCAGCGCATCGCAGGCACACGTCGCGAGGACTTCGACGTCATCGGGATTCACGACGATGAGCTGGAGGCGTCCGTTCAGGTCTTCTTCGTTCGCAAGGGTCGGGTCATGGGCCAGAGAGGCTTCATCGTGGACAAGGTCGAGGACCTCGACGGTCCCGAACTCGTCGCGCGGATCATGGAGCGGCTGTACCACGACGACAACCCGATCGGACTCCCGAAGGCCGTGTTCGTTCCGGAGCTGCCCGCCAGCTGCGAGGTGTACGAGGAGTGGCTCACGCTGCAGCGCGGGTCGAAGGTGGAGGTTCGCATCCCACTCCGGGGTGAGAAGCGGGCGCTCCAGGAGACCGCCGTCGCCAACGCCAAGGAATCGTTCGGCCGCCACCGCCTCAAACGGGGGAGCGATCACAACTCGCGGGCCCGCGCTCTCAACGATCTCCAGGACTACCTCGAACTCCCCACCGCCCCGCTGCGGATCGAGTGCTACGACATGAGCCACCTACAGGGAACCGACTACGTCGGCTCGATGGTGGTTCTCGAAGACGGCCTGCCCCGCAAGAGCGAGTACCGCCGATTCAAGATCCGCACGGTCGACGGCAACGACGACTTCGCCGCGATGGAAGAAGTGCTGACCCGGCGGCTCACCAACTACCTCAACGAACGCGTCAAGCCCGCCCACGAGCAGGGCAAGTTCGCGTACCCACCCCAGCTGCTCGTGGTCGACGGTGGGAAGGGTCAGTTGACGTCTGCCCTCCGCGTGCTCGACGAACTCGGCCTGCGCGACGAGATCCCGGTCGCGTCGCTGGCCAAGCAGTTCGAGGAGGTGTTCGTCCCCGGCAGGCAGGAGGCCATCCGCATCCCGCGTCAGTCCGAGGCCCTCTACCTTCTCCAGCGCATCCGCGACGAGAGCCACCGGTTCGCGATCTCTTATCACCGCCAGCTGCGCGACAAGCGGATGACGAAGTCTGTTCTCGACGACATCCCCGGGCTCGGCGAGAAGCGCAAGAAGCGCCTCGTGAAAGAGCTCGGCGGCGTCAAGAAGGTCAAGCAGGCCGAGCTCGGCGAACTCCACGCTCTGTCGTGGCTTCCCGACGACGTCGGCACGGCGGTGTACGAGAAGACCCATGGTCGAGCATGAGGTCCTTCCTCGCCGATCTGTGAGTTCGCTCGACGCCGCCAAACTCGCAGGTCTTCTCGCCGACGACACGCTCGTCCTGGTGGCAGCGGCTTTCGCCGATGCGGCGCGCGCCGGCGTGACGGTGGAGCCGCGTGCCACGGACGACGTCGGGCGGGTCGTCCAGACATTCGTCCACGACGGCCGCCTCACGTCGATGCCGACCCAGAGGTCGAAGCGCCTCGTCGTCCTCGATCTCATCGCCCAGGACTTCGAGCCGGGGCTCCGGTACTCCGAGCTGGAGGTCAACGCCATCGTCGGGCGATGGCATGACGACTACGCCATGGTCCGTCGCTGGCTCGTGGACGAGTTGTTCCTGTCACGGGAGGCCGGCAGCTACTGGCGCAGCGGCGGCAACGTCGATCTCGACGTCGGGTGAGGCCGTGATCCGTCGAGTGTGAGCGCGGCAGTTCTCACGCGCCGGGACTCGGCGGGAAATGGCGGTGCCGTGCGGATGGGAGACCTACGAGAAGTTGGTGCCGCCGTTGACCTGGAGGGTCTGACCGGTCATGTGACGCGAGGCGTCGGACAGGAGGAAGAGCGCGACGTCGGCGATCTCCACGGGCGACGCCATGGCCCCGAGCGGGACGCGCTCGCTCGCAGATGCGATCTGGCCCTCGGTCATCCCGTCTCGCGGCTGCGCCGTGTCGACGATGCCCGGAGCGATCGCGTTCACGCGGATGCGATGTGGGGCGAGTTCCGCCGCGATCGAGCGGGTCATCCCGATCACCGCGCCCTTGCTCGCCGTGTAGTGGACCCCTCGCGGTGATTCACGGAAGAACGCGACAGACGAGAGGTTCACCACGGCGCCGGGTCGGCCGGACTCGATGAGCTGTCGAGACATGATCTGGGTGCAGCGGAATCCGCCGAGCACGTTGACGTTCTGGACGCGGTTCCAGTCGTCGTCGGTCATATCGAGGAACTCCACCCGAGGAAAGATCCCCGCGTTGTTGACGAGGAGATCGACGCCCCCGAGTTCCTCGCCTGCGGCGACCATTGCCTCGCAGTCCGCACGTTGCCCGACATCACCCCGGATGAGCACAGCGCGTCGCCCGGCTGACTCGATCTCGGCGGCCAGCGATCCCGCGGCATCTTCATCGTCGAGCCAATTGGCGACGACGTCCGCGCCAGCATCGGCGGCCGCGACAGCGCACGCCCGACCGATTCCCTGCTGCGCCCCCGTCACGAGGATGGCCCGTCCGGTCAGATCTGAACCTTTTCGCACCGGCACAGTCTTGCTGACAATGTGAGCCCATGGAGGAGGACCTCTGGGAGACCCACGCTGGATGGTGGCAGGACGGCTTCACCGATGGCGTCGACCCTGAGTACGAAGAGCAGATCCTCCCCTTGGCCGCCAACCTCCTCGAGGGCGCTCGGCGCGTCCTCGACATCGGAGCGGGGGAGGGGCAGATCTCCCGTCTCGCCGCCGGGCTCGGAGCACGCGTCACGGGCATCGATCCCACCCGCGCTCAGATCGAGGCGGCGGTGCAGCGCTCAGGAGGTCCGTCCTATGCGCTCGCGGGCGCGGCCGCGCTGCCCTTCGCCGACGGAAGCTTCGACACGGCGGTCGCCTGTCTGGTGTTCGAACACATCCACGAGGTCGACGACGCGATCGCAGAGGTCGCCCGCGTGCTCGAGCCAGGTGGGCGCTTCGCGTTCTTCCTCAACCATCCGCTTCTGCAGACCCCCAACTCGGGGTGGATCGATGATCAGATGCTCGATCCACCCGAGCAGTACTGGCGGATCGGCGAGTACCTCGTCGAGGACGAGACGATCGAGGAAGTGGAGCGGGGCGTCTTCATCCCGTTCATCCACCGGCCTCTGAGTCGCTACGTCAACGCCCTGGCCGAGAACGGGCTGGTACTCGAGCGGATGCTCGAACCGCCTCCGCCCCCCGGCTTCCTCGCACGCGCTGCGGCGTACGAGGCGGCGGCGTCGATCCCGCGGCTGCTGGTCCTGGTGACCCGACGCTCCGGGTGAGTGAGGGGCCACTCCCGGTCGCCGCCGGTACCCTGTAGCTCATGGCTACGCAGCCCGAATTCGTCGTGGTCACGGGGATGTCGGGGGCGGGCCGATCCACCGTGGCGAACACGCTGGAGGACCTCGGCTGGTTCGTCATCGACAACCTGCCGCCGAGCCTGATCCCTGGCGTCGCCGAGCTCGCGGGCGCACCTGGGTCCGCGATCGAACGCTTGGCACTCGTCGTCGGCACGCACCAGTACCAGGAGGATCTGGTTCCCGCGATCACCGAGCTTCGCGACAGCGGTGCGCGGGTGAGGGTCATCTTCCTCGACGCCTCCAGTGATGTTCTGATCCGGCGCTACGACGACACGCGGCGCCGGCACCCGCTCGACGGAGCCAACGAAACGGTTCTCGAAGCGATCGAAGGGGAGAGGGCCCTGCTCGAGCCCGTGCGCTTCGAGGCGGACATGGTGATCGACACCGGCGACCTCATCGTTCACGAGCTGAAGGCGCGGATTGTCGACGCGTTCACCGACGTCGACCGCGACCGGCTGATGCGCACCACGGTGATGTCGTTCGGTTACAAACACGGCGTCCCGCGAGATGCCGACCTCGTGTTCGACTGCCGTTTCCTGCCCAACCCGCACTGGGTCGCAGAGCTTCGCCCCAAGACCGGCCTCGACGACCCGGTCCGCGAGTACGTCCTCG
>CAYUBX010000106.1:0-8079 GCA_964443165.1 uncultured Acidimicrobiales bacterium | reverse complement strand
TGCGCGGTGGCGTCACCTGCTCCGTCCGAGCGCGACGGCCGAAGCCTCGAGCGAATGAGGACGAGCGCGAGAACGGCGAGGTGGATCCCGAGCGCGATCGACGCCGTGGTGACGCTCCATCGAAAGAGGAGGATGTAGGCGGCGACGTATGCGCCGATCACTGCGAGGAGGCCGCTCACCAGCGCGGCGTCGCGTGCTTCTGTGGTCACGTCTTTTCTCATGCCGGGCTCCGAGGAGCCCCAGCCCTGCCCGAACCCGACGGTACCGCTCGGTCTGCGCGTGGCCAAGGCACAGGGGGAGGGTTGCAGGTCGCCGCTACCCTGCCCGGCGTGACCTCCCCCGAGCTCGTCGCCGAAGAAGCCGATCGACGGCGCACGTTCGCGATCATCAGCCATCCGGACGCGGGCAAGACGACCCTCACCGAGAAGTTCCTCCTCTACTCCGGGTCGATCGCCGAGGCGGGGTCGGTCAAGGCCCGGTCCGGTCGCCGTTCAGCCACCTCGGACTGGATGGAGCTCGAACAGCAGCGCGGGATCTCGATCACCTCGACAGCGCTCCAGTTCGACTACCGGGACCACGTGCTCAACCTGCTCGACACGCCAGGCCACCGTGATTTCAGCGAGGACACCTACCGGGTTCTCGCAGCCACCGATGCGGCGGTGATGGTTCTCGACGGGTCGAAGGGCATCGAGCCGCAGACGCTCAAGCTCTTCGAGGTGTGCAGACAGCGCGAGGTTCCGATCCTCACCTTCGTCAACAAGTGCGATCGCCCCGGCCGGCCTCCGCTGGAGCTGCTCGACGAGATCGAGAAGATGCTCCAGCTGCTTCCGACCCCGATGTCGTGGCCCGTCGGCGTTCCCGGTGATCTGCGCGGCGTCGTCGATCGCTCGTCCGACACGTTCGTTCGGTACGACCGGACGGCGCGCGGTGCGACGGAGGCGCCCGAGGAGCTCGTCGAACTCTCGGCGATCGACTCGTCCACTCCGGGCTGGGACGAAGCGAGCGAGGAGATCGAGCTGCTCGATGCGGTGGGCGGCGCCGAGGTCGACCTCAAGGGCTTTCTGGCTGGGGAGGTGACACCGGTGTTCTTCGGCTCCGCGCTCACCAACTTCGGCGTGCGGTTGCTCCTCGACTCGGTCGTCGATCTCTCACCGGCACCGGGGCCACGCATCGACGCCGAGGGCGCGCCGCGGTCCCTCGATGCGGACTTCTCCGCCTTCGCCTTCAAGGTGCAGGCCAACACCGACAAGGCACATCGCGATCGGATCGCCTACGTGCGTGTGTGCTCGGGACACTTCGAGCGCGGGATGACGGTCACCCAGGCCCGAACGGGCAAGCCGTTCGCCACCAAGTACGCCCACACGATGTTCGGATCCGACCGATCCACCGTCGATGAGGCGTGGCCGGGCGACGTGGTCGCGCTCGTCAATGCGACGGACGTCCGTGTCGGCGACACCCTCTACGACGGCACTGCGGTGGAGTTCCCCGGCATCCCGTCGTTCGCCCCCGAGATCTTCCGACGGATCCGGGTCACCGACACGTCGCGGTTCAAGCAGTTCCGCCGTGGCCTCGTGCAGCTCGACGAAGAGGGCGTGATCCAAGTGTTGCGAGACGACGACATCGGTGACGTCGAGCCCATCCTCGCTGCGGTCGGCACGATGCAGTTCGAGGTGGCCACGCACCGGCTCGAGAACGAGTTCGGCGCGCCGGTCGCGCTCACCAACTCCCCGTTCTCGGTCTGCCGCCGTACGGACGAGGAGTCAGCGGTCGAGCTCCGAAGGCTGCCTGGCGCGACGGTTCTTCGCCGAAGCGACGGGGCGCTGCTCGCGTTGTTCGAGAACGAGTTCTACCTGCAGCGCATCCAGAACGAGAAGGAACATCTCACGCTGGAGCGGGTTCTCGCCGAGCAGGAGTGGCTCGGCGACGGCTCGTCGTAGCGGGCTGCTCGAGCCGCGTGGCTCACACCGGCAGCTGATCCGGCATCAGTGGACTGCGGCCGATGCGGTAGCTGGCGAGGATCTTCTCATCGCAGTGGCGGCACAGATACACGACCTGGGTGGCCACGATCGAGAGCTGGCTGCCGCGTGACTTCTCGATGATCGCCTTCACCGCCCCCTCCATGTCATCGCCGTCACAGCGATCGCAGCGCGGGATGGCTTCGGGATCGCGGTCCCACTCTTGACCGCAGGATTCGCAGGTGATGTGGATGAGGTCGTCCTGCCGCTCGCCCAGGAGCTGTTCGTCCTCCCCGCAGGCGGGGCACTGGAGGTCGTCCACGCAGTTCACGGTAGCGCCGTGCCGCGACACGACCGCTAGCGTCATCGCCGGAGCTCGCGGTGTCCTCTTCAGTCGATCACTACGCCACCTTGGGGGTGGCCCCCGACGCTGACCACGCAGCGATTCGTGCTGCCTGGATCCGGGCGGCGCGCGCGTCTCATCCGGACGGTCGAGGCGAACGCCCTGCCCACGAACATGCGGCAGACGAGCGCAGGATTCGTGCCGTCAACGAAGCGTGGCGGGTTCTCGGTGACCCGGAGTTGCGAGACGAGTACGACCGGTCCCGAAAGCGGGCGCAGGTCGCGCACGCCGCGCCTTCCACCGGACGGGTGGACTTGGTGGTGTGCCTCGAGGAGGAGGGTGGGGGAGGGATCGTGGTCCCCAACGAGGGGATCGCGACGCTTCTGAGGTCGTTGCCGTGGCTGATCGCTGGGGCGATCGGCATCGGGATCTTCGTTTTCACGGCATTCGCCGCGGGGCCGAACGAGCCGGTCAACTCGATCCACGAGCCGGAGTGCATCCGGATCCGCGATGACGGAACCGTGCGCCCCGTGCCGTGCTCGTGGGACAACGACGGCGTGATCGACCAGTTCATCCCGCCAGACGGCGACGGGCTGTGCCGACACGAGCATGCGCGACTACACGACGCGCTGGCCCACGGGGCCCGCGTGTGTCTCGTCCCGCTCGAGCTCTACGACTGACCGGCGGACGTGGCGTCGCTGTCGCGGGGTCGGCTCAGTCGAGGCCGTCGGTGATGACGACTCCTCGCGCCAGCAGATCGGCGATCTGGTCCTCGGAGAGGCCCGCCTCTGCGAGAACTGCTGCGGTGTGCTCGCCATGGTCGGGTGCCCGTCCGCGGACGCCGTGTTCGGAGCCGGTGAGGTGGAGGGGTGCGCTCACGGTTCGGAACGGTCGGTCGAGCCCGTCGACGTCGCTGAAGGCGCCGAGCTCGGCGGCCTGCGGGTCATCGACCACCTCGGTCAGGTCGTGGATGGCGCCCCAGATGAGGCCGGCTGCGTCGCACCGTTGCGCCCACGTGTCGCGGTCTGCCGTGGCGAAGATCTCGTCGCACATGGTGATCAACTCCGGCGCGTTCTCGATCCGGAGTTCGGGCGTTGCGAAGCGCTCGTCCGTCGCCCACTCGGGGTGCCCGAGCGTGTTGCAGAACTTCGGCCAGTAGTCGCCGCCGGGCATGCAGAAGTTGATCCAGCGGTCATCGGCGCAGCGGTACCGGGTGACGAGCGGGCCCGGCATCTCGATCCGGAGTCGAGGTCCGGGCATCTCGCCCGTTGCGAGACCGACCGAGATGTCCGACGCCAAGGTCCACAACGCGATCTGCATGAGCGCCACCTCGACGACCTGGCCCTCGCCCGTGAGATCGCGTTCGCGGAGCGCGAGCAGGATGGTCGACAGGAGAGCCAGCGAGGTGGTGTGGTCGCCCTGGCCGGCACGGCCGGTCGGGGGCGCGCCGGGTTCGCCCATGATGTCGAGCACTCCGCCGCGGGCGAAGAAGGCGGTGTGGTCGAAGGCGAGACGGTCCTGGTCGGGTCCGCTGCTGCCGTAGCCGGTGATCGTCGCGTGGATGAGTTCGGGATGTTCGGCTCGCAGATCCTCGGGGCGCAGCCGGTAGCGCGCTTGGCGTTCGGCGGTGAGGTTGGTGAGGAACACGTCGCAGGTGGCCGCGATCGCGTGCGCTGCTTCGATTCCCTCGTCGGTGGTGAGGTCGATCGCAACACCGCGCTTGCCGCGGTTGTCGAGCTGCCACCAGGGGTCGGGGCCGTCCTCGACGCCGATCATTCCGCGCAGAAGGTCGCCCTGAGGCGGCTCGAGCTTGATGACGTCCGCGCCGAAGTCGGCCATCAGCGCAGCCGTCGACGGTCCGGCGATCATTCCGGCGGCGTCGAGGACGCGAATGCCGGCGAGCGGACCGCCCGGGTGACTCATCCGCGTTCTCGAAGGATCAGCCGCAGCCCGAGGTTGTCCTCGGGCGGGATCTCGTAGGTGCCGTCGCCGAGGGGGCGGGCGTCTGGCACGGTGCCGGGTTCCTCCACCGAGAACGCCGCATGATGCAGGCGCCCTGTTCGGTCGCCGAGCCAGTGGATCAGTGCGGGATCGGTGGGTTCGACGAGCCGGAGCCTCCACCCGGCCGATGCCAGCTCGGCGAATGCCCCGGTGTCGTCCTTGCCCTCGTCGACGGTGTCCATGCCGAGCGCCGTGCCGAAGAGATCGCAGGCCGCCGCGAGGTCGGCCACGAGGTGGAAGCAGCGGTCAAGCCGCGGATGTTCGGTTCGTCCGCTCGGCGGTAGGGGAGTCGCATCCACCCACCCGTCGCGGCCGCTGCCCTGATGCGCCAGCTGGATCACGATCCCGAAGCTCTGCTTGGGGTGGAGGAAGGCCTCCATCCAGTCGGGGTTCTCGGCGTTCTCGCCGACGACGTCGTAGCCGGCCCCGCGCACCTGGTCGAGGGCCTGGGCGAAGTCGGGCACCTTGTAGGTGTAGTGGTGCGGGCCGGGCCCATTCCGGTACAGGAACCGCCGGAGAAAGTCGCTTCCCTCCCCGGGGATCGCTTCCAGGATCTCGACCTTGGTGCCCGCTTCGAACTCCACCTGACAGAAATAGAACAT
The DNA here is from genome assembly GCA_964443165.1 of uncultured Acidimicrobiales bacterium. Lineage (GTDB taxonomy): Bacteria > Actinomycetota > Acidimicrobiia > Acidimicrobiales > Poriferisodalaceae > JAYPWI01. The sequence continues at coordinate 3,178 of CAYUBX010000106.1, read as the reverse complement.
GTCGCCCGCGTCGCTCGACTCGTCGTTGTCCGGTCCACCGATCCACTTGCCGCCCAGCTGATACCCGTACCGGATGAGGTTGTCCCAGGCGCGGTGGGACACCACGGCGAGGTGGTCCATGGTGATCTGGTCGACTGCCACGGGTGTCACGGCCTCCGCTCGAGCCGGCCGCCGCTCCAGGCGCGACAGCGGGCGTTCGTTCGCTCAGAAAGCTAGTTGCCGATCGCCGGTCCGCGTCTCGAAGGCGAGCGTTGCATCCATCTGCCGAGCATCCCGAATGCACGTTCGTTTGCTGTCTGAAAATGATCGGTATGATATGAAAGTTATGTTGGCCACCGGCGGATCGCGATTGTGCCCCGGGGCCATCGATCCCGTGTTCCACCGCCCATCGGAGATCGAAACATCACGAGATCAGCGACAAATATGAAGAGTCATGCTGTTCTCGTTGGAAACGAAATTCCAGCTGTGCTACTGTTCTCTTCCACGTCGCCTCGGGCGGCGTTCTTTCGTTTTCGGCTGCGGTCCCCGTTCGGGCTGCTGGGAGTACGGAATGTCGTCGTTCCGAGTCCGCGGGATGGACCACATCGTCCTCAATGTCTCCGACGGCGAGCGCTCCCTGGCGTGGTACCGAGACCGTCTGGGACTCGAAGTCCTCCGGGCCGACGCGTGGCGGGAGGGCAAGGTGCCCTTCGTGTCGCTACGGGTCAGCGACACCTGCATCATCGATCTCTTCGAGATCGAGCGCACAGGGGAGAACGTCAACCACGTCGCCCTGTGGGTCGAAGGCGATGTGGACGAGATCCTCGCCCACGACGATGTCGAGATCGCCCGCGAACCCAAGCGACTCTTCGGCGCCCAGGGCCACGGCCCCTCGGTGTCCGTCTACGACCCCGACGGCAACATGATCGAGCTCAAGTCCTACTGACCCCTCTGCCAGCTCGTCGGGCGAGCCTGCCCTCTCCGTGAGCCGGCAGAACGCGAGTGGGACCCCGGGAGGGGTCGCGCTATCGTGTCCGGCCTCGGGCGATTGGCTCAGTTGGTTAGAGCGCTGCCTTCACACGGCAGAGGTCACTGGTTCGAATCCAGTATCGCCCACTCGTTGTTGGAATCACAACGTTTCCGCTGGTCAGGGGCGGTTCGAAGTCGGGTCCACTTGCCGCGACCTTCGAACCTTGCGCTGGTGTGCCGCGCTGGTGCCAGCCGTGATCGCGCCGCACTCGGGGATGGTCTCGTTTGGTTCACTGACATCGAGGGCTCGACTCGGCTGCAGTCGACACTCCGATGATGGCTGTCGTGTCAGAAACCCTTGCCCGTCAATGGGGACCGGTACCTTGCCGGACGGGGAGCTGAGCGGGTGGTCGAGCGGCACCGACAGCTGCAGGCAATCCTGCGCCGCCCTCTTCGGTCCGCAACACAAGGTTCATCACGTGTCTCGAATCGACAGTTCGATGACAGGTCGCTATTCGGGGCGGCCGAACGTGCTCATCATTCTCGCGGAGTCGATCTCCACGAAGGTCCCGGTGGCCTCGATGAAGGTGTCGCCTCCGGATGAACCTGAGCAGGTGATGGTGATGCGTCGCCCGTCTCGACTGTGCAGTCGGGCTCGGAACTCGAGGTCTGCGTGTAGGGGCGCTGGGCCGGTGTAGTCCAACTGGAGGGAGGCGGTGAAGGCGATCGTCCCCAACTGTGTCATCAATGCGGTCATCGTCTCGTCGACGATCGCTGAGACCATGCCACCGTGGGCTCGACCGGGTGGACCTTCGAACGCAGCTCCGAGTACGGCGTGGGCTACGACTTCGTCGCCGTCTCGTACGTAGGTAGCGTCGACACCGAAGGGGTTGGCTGATCCGCCGATCAGGAGGTGGCCGGAGATGTCGATGGCTTGACCCTCGGCTGTGGTGGGAGGTGCAGCGCCATTGAGCAGCGCCTTCATGCGATCCGATGCCAATATCTCAGCGAGTCGATCGCGTACCGGCGCGTCTTGGAGGCTGGCGCTGGCAGTCTCGAGTTCGTTCGTGACGCGCGTGAGCAGGTCCAGGTCTGCGTCGTGGTGGACGAGCGCATGGCCGAAGTGACGCACTGCGGCGGCAGCGGAGGTGCGAGCCGTCAAGAGCTCGGCTTCGTGGGTGCCGGCGGGAACGTGCTCGCGTAGGAAGTCGAGCACCGCGGTGCTGAAGGTGTCGTTGTCGTCGCCCGCCACCATGTGGCCCGCACCACTCACATCGACGTAGGAGGCATGTGGCACTTCGGCGAGGAACTCCTGCACCGCGTCGACGCTCACAAGCTCTGACTGACCCCCGCGTACGACGAGCGTAGGCACCGTCAACTTCGCGGCCGCAGTGTGCAGATCAGCTGCCATCGCGTCCATTCGCTCCGCAAGAGCGTTCGGGTCCCCGCTCATCAGCTCGACCTTGCTGGTGATGAAGGCCGGATCCCATCGCCAATGCCACCGCCCGTCCCGCTCGAGCAAGACCTTCCGCAAGCCGTCGAACTCCCCAGATCGCTCTCTATTCGGGTTGTAGGCCGCGATGGTCTCAGCCGCGGCCTCGAGCGATGGGAAACCTTCGGTGTGGGCCGCCATGAACCCCATGATTCGGCTCACGCCCGACAACTCCATCCGCGGAGTGACGTCGACGAGGATCACAGAAGAGAACAGCTGCCGCTCCGCCAATCCCTGTGCGGCGAGCGCGCTCATGCCCCCCAGGGACGCCCCGACTACGACCGGTGGCTCATCGAACCGTTCGAGGATCGCCAGTACGTCTTGGCCGAAATGGGCTATGTCGTAGTCGCCGTCAGCTGACCAACCGCTGTCGCCGTGACCCCGTGCGTCGACAGCGGCCACTGCGTAGCCGGCTGCAGCGAGGCGTCGTGCCGTGGCCTTCCACGCGTGGCGATTCTGGCCTCCGCCGTGGAGGAGCAGGACTGACGCACCTCCGGTCCACTCATCGCCAACGATCTCGAGGTCACCATGGCCAGCGAGCACGAACGGTCGCGGTCCTTGATCGGTGGCAGCATTCGAAATCGCTGTTTCCTTCAGGGATTGTGCTGGTTGCGAACCCATTGCTGTCTCTTCCGTCAGATCCTGGATTGACGTCCGGTGCCTTCCGGTCGTCCGTGCGCTCAACAGCGAACTGTTGATACAAGATGGCGCTATTGTCTCAACAACGGTAGCTGCCGC
>CAYUBX010000105.1:0-8100 GCA_964443165.1 uncultured Acidimicrobiales bacterium | reverse complement strand
GTTGGAGAGCCGATAGTCGCCGTGGGCGATCGTCGTGGGGCTCGGCTCCGGCTGCCGGTCGCGCAGCGCATCGGCGACCTCGTCGACCAAGGGGAGCTCGCGTGTCTTGCTCGACTCCCACTGTCCCGACCAGCGCTTGAGCTGCCGCTCGATGTATCCCGAGCGCTTGGCGAGATCACCCAATCCCACCTCATCGATGTCGACCCGATGCAGCGCGCACAAGGTGTCGACGAGGGCGTGGCACATCGCGGTCCGAGCAGCTTCGTCGATGGTCCGCCCGATCTCGATGTCCCGGACCACGACGCCTTCGACGAAATGCATCATGTAGAAGTCGCGCTGGTTGACGTCGGGGTCCTGGCACAGCCCGATCATGCGCGGGACAGGAACGTCGGTGTCGCGGAGGCTGTGCATCAGCCGGTGCTCGCGGGCCATGTCGTGAGCCGACGGCAGCAGGGGGCCGAGCGGCGGCCGTCTGAGGACGAAGCATCTGCCCGCAGCATCGGTCACCGTGAACGTCATGTTGGAGCGTCCGCCGGCGATCAGGTCGAACGTCAGCGGCGGCTCGATGTCGGCCCGCTCGGCCAACCACCGAGTGACGTTGGCCTCATTGATCGGGTTGGTGGAACCGTCCATCGTCAGCCTCTCAACGACCGACGAACCGAGGCGGACGCTTCTCGCGAAGCGCCGCCATGGCTTCGCGATGGTCGTCGGATCTCGAGGACTGCACGTGCGCCTTCTGGATTCGGTCGAGATCCGGATCTGGACCTGCGAGCTCGTCGATGGCCTGCTTGGTGAGACGGACCGCCATCGGAGCCAGACCGACGATGGCCTCCGACAGCTCAGCGACCCGAGCGTGCAGCTCCCCAGCAGGCCGGGTGTCGGTGAGGTACCCGATCCGCAAGAGCTCGTCAGCAGGGACTCGCTCCGCCGTCAGGAAGAGCCGCTTGGTGGCCGCGGGGCCGATGGCCCGCACGAACCGGTCGAGACCTGACGCGTAGTACTGGAGGCCGATCTTCGCAGCGGGCATCACCAGCACGATGTCCTCGGCCGCCACCCGGAAGTCACACGACATCGCCAGGTCCGTGCCCCCGCCGTGAACGCCTCCCGCGAGCACGGCGATGGTCGGGATGGGGAGTTCGGCGATGGCGTCACACGCATCTCCGAAGCCGTACTTCGGCCGTTCACCGTCGGCGAGTGCGCCCAGGTGGTAGCCCGAACACCACACCGGACCGTCGGATTCGATCGTCACCCCCCTGATGGCTTCGTCCGCGGCGACCCGTTCACAGATCGCGATGAGCTCGGTGAGATCTGCTGGCTCGATGCGGTTGCGCTTCTCGGGTCGGTTGAGTCGGATCGCCGCCTGCGACCCGTTCACCTGGAGTGTCGGAAGCCCTTCAGTCATCAAAGGTCAGAATGCTTCGCCCAGCGATGCGGCCGTTCTCGAGATCTTCGACCGCTTGGGCGATGTCATCGATCGCATAGCGCTGGGTGACGAGCGAGTCGAGGTCGAGGTCGCCGTCGGCGTGCCATTGCAGGAACCGCGGGAAGTCGACTCCCGGTTCGCAGCTGCCGCCGAGGCTCGAGATGAAGGCTCGCTCCCCGATGAACATGTGGCGCGTGTCGAGCTCGACGTTCTGCTGCGGCACCCCGACGAGCACCGCCGTGCCGCCCGTGCTCTGGCCGAACTCGCCGGCGTGGGTGGCCTGGTGGATCTGCTCCATCGTGATCTGGTGCCCGATGCAATCGAAGGCGAAGTCCACGCCCCGAAGCGGCTGGCGCAAGATGTCGAAGCGCGACTCGTCGGTGGTCAGGGAGCGGATCTCCTCGACCGGATCGCTATGCGATGCATTGACCCCGTGGGTCGCACCGAACCGCTTCGCGAACGCGAGCTTTTCCTCCTGGAGGTCGACCGCGATGATCGGATCGGCACCGACAAAGGCGGCTGCGGCGACCGCAGACAGTCCGACGCCGCCAACACCGAAGATGGCGACACTGTCGCCTTCCCGGACACCAGCCGTGTGGAGCACCGCGCCGGCACCGGTGATGACCGCACAGCCGATGATGCAGGTCGCTTGGAGATCGATGCCGTCGGGCACCTTCACCACGAACATCTCGTCGGCGATGGTGTGGGTGGCCCAGGTGAAGACGTTGATGGTGGCCGCCGTCCTACCGTCTGGCAGTTCGAGGCGGCGGGCCCCGCCCCGGCGGCGAGCGTGGTTCTGGTCCTTGGGGACCCACGTCACCATGACGGTGTCGCCAGGGGCCAGGGCGGCCACCTCATCGCCGACAGCAACCACTTCGCCGGTGGATTCGTGACCGAGAACCTGGGGCGCGACTCGGGGGTTGTGGATCGTGTGCAGCTGGCTGTGGCAGATGCCCGAGGCGAATTGTCGGACGACGACGTCGTGGCCGGTCGGGTCGGGCAGCGCTATGTCCACCACCTCCGGCGCGGCCCCTTCTTCCTGCGGAATGACAACAACCCTGGCATCGGTAGGCATGGCGGACTCCCCTCGTTCCCCTCCGCTCGCTGGGACGAGGCTACTGGAGGTGGTCGAGCCGAGGCGGGCGAGAGTCGACGTGCGGCCGGCTGTCCGTCATCAGCCAGAGTTGGCTCGGCTGGTCAGCTCCCGGGAGCCTCACGAGGCCGATCGGGCGGGCGTCGAGCAGTCCCCCGGTCGCCGCATCCACGGCGGAGGACATCAGGATCTGGTTACCGTTGGCCGCGTCGGCGAGCGCTTCGGCCACGGTCGTCGACTCCGCAACCCCGATGCGGAGCTTCGGAAGTGGATCCCGGTCGAGACGCTGCGCGTTCCACTGACCGACGATGGCGGACTCTGCGGCTGTCGCAGCGTCGCCGAATACGGCCGCCACCTTCGAGTCGCCCGCGTCGTGGGGAGACCCGCCGCTGTCGGAAAGCGCAGCGGACATCGCTGCGAGGACGTCCGTCACGCCTTCGTCACCGGCGACCGGCTCGACCCCAGCCCAGACAGCGAACGACTGCGCTTCCATCTCCATCTCGGTCTCCGGCATCGGTGCCACTCTGCCAGGTCCCGGCGCCTTTCCTAGGCTGCGGACATGGAGCTGTACCAGGCCATGCGCACCACCCCGTCGTGCCGCTACTTCACCGACGAGCCAGTGGGGGACGATGTCGTCCACCGGATTCTCGATCACGCCCGCTTTGCATCCTCCGGTGGCAACCGCCAGGGATGGCGCATCGTCGTGGTGACGGACGCGGAGCAACGGCGACGGGTGGCCGACCTCCACCGGCGCCAGTGGGATCCCTACTACCAGCACGCGCTCGACGGCACGGTCGGCTACCAGGGCGACGGCTCGGGAACGAAGATGGAGCACGGCACGCGGTACGCGGTCAACCGTCTGCAACGCACCGACGATTTCGCCCAGGCCCTCGACGACGTTCCGGTGCTGATGTGCTGCTACGTCGACCTGTCGACCCTCGCCGTGACCGACAAGGACCTCGACCGGCTCAGCATCGTCGGAGGCGGGTCGCTGTACACCTTCGTGCAGAACGTGCTGCTCGCCTGCACATACGAGGGTCTGGGGTCGTCGCTCACCACCTTGCTCGCGGCCGAGCAGCCCGATGTCGACGAGGTGCTCGGCGTTCCCGACGGCTACGCCCTCGGCGCCCTCCTGGCGATCGGATGGCCGGTGACCGAGAAGCAATACACCAAGCTCACGAGAAAACCCGTCGAAGAGATCGCGTTCCGCGACACCTGGGGAAACGGCTTCACCCGCAGTTGAGCAACATCGGTGTCAGGCACCGAAGTTGCTCAACTCGCCCGGCGGTCCCTCGTGGTGGGGGTGGAGCTGGGGGGGGGCACGCACCGGGTCGCCGGTCACGGGAACGACGCGCTGGAGGAACTCGATCACCGAGGTGGCGAAGATGTCGTTGCGGTCGCCGGCGACCATGTGGGCGGCGCCTGTCACGTTGACGTACTCGGCGTGGGGGCACAGTTCGAGGAACTCGGCCGCTCCCTCCTCGCTCAGGACGTCCGACAAGCCGCCGCGGACGAGCAGGGTCGGCAGGTCGAGGTTTCGTGAACAGGCCCAAAGGCGCTCCTCTCGAGCCTTGAGGTCGCGGCGGTTTCGGCGGAACCGGGGGTCCCAGTGCCAGTGGTACCGGCCATCGTCGCCGAGGCGGACGTTCTTCGCGAGGCCGTCGAGGTTGCCCGGGCGTTGACGGTGCGGCTGGTAGTTGGCGATCGCGTCGGCGACCTGCTCGAGGCTCTCGAAGCCATCGGGGGCCTGATCCATGAAGGCCTGGATCTTCTTGCTGCCCTCCGGCTCGATCTTGGGACCGATGTCGACCAGCACGAGCGCGGTGCAGTCGATGTGGTCCTCTCCGATCGACACGAGGCTGACGCCCCCGCCCATCGACGCACCGACCAGAACCGGTCGCGTGCCCAACTGCTCGACAACGCGGCGGAGGTCCTGGACCATGATGTCCTGGCCGTATTCGCCGTCGGTCGCCCACGACGAATCTCCGTGGCCGCGGGCGTCGAGTGCGACGGCGTGATAGCCGGCCGCGCCGAGCGTCTCGCCGGCGCCCTTCCAGGCGTGCCGTGTCTGGCCGCCCCCGTGCTGGAGGATCACGAGCGGGCCGTTGGGATCTCCCCACGAGTCGCCCGCGATGGTCGCCCCGTTGGCGCCCTCCCACTCGTGCATCGGTTCGGGAGCATCGGGCAGTCGCTGTCCTGCGCTCATGACCGGTTCACCTCTTGGAACTCGCGCCGCTCACGTCCTGCGGCGGCGAGCTGCTCTCGGTTGTCGTCGCCGACGTGCATGAACCGGTCGCGCCAGCCCTCATCCTCGGGGTCCCACACGAACGGCGCCTGGACGGTCGTCCTCGGGACGAAGGCCTTCTCCAGCAGATCGAGCGACAACTCGGCGATCTCGGCCTGCATCTTGGTGTCGTACGGCTTACCGCACGGGTTGCCGAGCGGGAAGTCGACGAACAGGAAGCGCGGCACGCCGCATTCCTCGACGATGTCGCGACCGGAGCCGATCACGACCGTGGGAACGCCGGCGGCCTCGAGAACTCGTGCACCCAGACTCACGGACTGGTGGCAGACAGGTCAGAGAGGCACCATCACTGCGAGATCGACGTCGTCCTCGCGCATCCACTCGAGGATCTGCGGGGCGTCCCGCCGCTCGGTCACCCGGGAGCTGTACTGCGTGGGGATGCAGTAGTAGCGGGGCGAGAGCGAGCCGATGCGCCCCTCTGCGGCGAGGCGCTGCATCTGGCCGATCGGGAGGAATGATCCGAGGTCTTCGGTGTGCGTCTCGTCCTTGGCCCACGACAGGTGCTCGTTGTCGAGGCCGTCGATGTCGCTGACCTCTTTCACCATCGACACTCGCGGCAGGTCGGAGGGCACGCGGTACACGAAGTCGGGCGGCAGGAAGTACGACGTGGTCACGAGGCCGATGCGCGACTCCGAGAGCGGCTTCTGGAGCGGCGTGAAGGGCGCGTCGTTGTGTGTCGCCCAACCGAACGGCGTCTCGTAGCCGTGCGCGGCGTAGAAGTCGCGCGACTTGTCGATGTAGCTCACGAAGCTACGGAACGGTTGGCGACCCTCGGCCATTGTGACCCCCTCGGCTCGGTACAGCCGGCCCAGACTACGCGGTCAACCTCCAGCCGGCCCCAGCGAGGAGAGACGGCTCGCCAGCTGGTCGTGCGGCCACGTCCAGCCGGTCGACGCCTCGACCGCGCGCATCACCCGCAGGACAATCGCCTCGGTCCAGTGGTCGCCGATGACCTGCAGTCCGATCGGCAGACCGAGCGAATGCACTCCCACCGGCATCGTCCCAGCGGGCTGGCCGGTCAGGTTGAAGGGCACCGTGAAGGGCACCGCGTGCTCCCATCGATCGAAGCCCGGCGTGTGGTACACGGTGTCGACCGCCGGGGCCACGGTGGGCATCGTCGGAGTGAGCAGCACGTCATAGCCGCCGAACCAGGCCTTGAACTCGCGAACGAGCTCTGCCCTCGCGGCGTGACCCGCGTAGTAGTTGGCGACTCCCACATCCAGGCCCTGCTCGGCCAAGGAGCGGAATCCGGGGTCGAGTTCGGACCGACGATCCTCGGGGATCGTCCGCAGTCGCGCTGCGAAGCCCGCCTTCCAGTACGACTCGAATCGGGGCCTCAGCTCGTCCACGACTGTTCCGACGGTCTCGACATGTGCACCGAGAGCCTCAAGCCCTTCGGCGGCTGCGCGGCAGGCCGCCACGATCTCGGGGTCCACCTCCGCCCCACCCAACTCGGTGGTGAAGCCGACCCGCAGACCGCGGACCCCGTCATCGATACCCACCCGCCAGTCGCGCCCGTCGTGGGGGGCGGCGTGCCAGTCCCTCGGGTCGGGACGAGAGATCTCGTTGAGGAAGGCCGCAGCGTCGGAGACGCAGCGCGCGAGTGGTCCGTTGGACACCAGGGAGATGAAGGGCGAGTCGACGGGATGTTGCGGGACCCGGCCGAAGGTGGGCTTGAGTCCGACCAGCCCGCAGTAGCTTGCGGGGATGCGGATGGATCCGCCGCCATCGTTGCCGTGAGCGATCACGCCGATGCCGGCGGCGAGCGACGACCCGGCGCCGCCCGAGGAGCCTCCCGGCGTGTGATCCAAGTTCCACGGGTTGCGGGTGATCCCGTGAGCGGGCGTGTCGGTGATCCCCTTCCAGCCGAACTCCGAGGTCGTGGTCTTCCCGAGGATCGGCATCCCCGCCTCGCGAACCCGAGCGACGACCGGGTGGTCGTGGTCGCAGAGAGCGTCGGACGTCACTGCGGATCCCTCCCGCATCGGGAAGCCCTCCATGGCGATGATGTCCTTGATGGAGGTGGGGACCCCGTCGAGGTCGCCTCGAGGTTCGCCGCGGGCCCAGCGGTCAGCGCTCGCGGCGGCGGCCGCCCGCGCACCATCCGCGTCCACGAGGACGAAGGCGTTGAGGTCGCCGTCGAGCGCGTCGATGCGGGCGAGGTGATCATCGACAACCTCGACCGGCGACAGCTCGCCCGCTCGGTAGGCGCGTACCAGCTCGCGGGCGGTGGTCGGGCGAGCCATCAGTCGCTTCCGAGGTCGGCGATCGCGGGAACCCGATAGCCGCCGAGGAGCGATTCGAGGTAGCGAGCGAACTCGATCGTCGTGCGATCCCCGAGGTACGGACCCACGATCTGGATGCCAACGGGGAGCCCCTCAGCGGTCATCCCGACCGGCACGACGGTGGCGGGGAGGTACACGTAGCCGAACTGTGACGTCCACGCGATGACGTGCGCGTACGGCCGGTCGACACCATCCACCTCCACCCGGCGCGTGTACAGGGTGCCCTCCTGGGTGTGTTCGAACGCCGGGATGAATGAGACGGGCGCCAGGAGGATGTCGTGGTCTTGGAAGAAGTGCGCCCAGCTCGCTCGGTTGGCCTCGCGGCGCTCGGTGAGAAGCAGCCAGTCGCGATGACTCACCGTGCTCGCTCGGAGTCGGATCGACCGCAGTAGGTCCGACCCGTCATCGGTTACGGCGAGCTCACGGGCGGACTCCAACTCCTGGTCGGTCCGAGCCGGCGAGGTGGCCATCGAGATCAGCGGCATTCCGACCTCGAAGACATCGGAGAAGGGGTGCGCGGGACGAGCAGCCCGGTCGACGGTTACGCCATCCGACGCGACGGCATCCACAGCGGCCTCCAACAGTTCGCCGACGGCACTCCCGACGGGGCACGCGGGGTCGTCGAGCCACGCGGCCACTCGCATCTCCTTCGCCGACGCCGCACGCGACTTGGGCAGCTCCAGCGACCACGCCGCGGCTTGATCTGCGCGCGGGCCGATGAGCACGTCGAACAGCAACTCGACGTCGTCCACCGTGCGGGCGAGCGGCCCCACGACGTTGATGTCGGCTTCGCCGACCCCGTAGGTCGTGTGGTCCACGTAGCCCAACTGCGGAACGACGCCGAACGACGGCTTGTGGCCGCACACGCCGGCGAAGTGGGCGGGCATGCGCACGGATCCACCGATGTCGGTGCCGATCTCCAGCGGCGTGAGCCCCGCGGCGACCGCAGCGGAGGCCCCGCCGGAGGAGCCGCCGGGCCCGCGGGTGAGGTCGT
>CAYUBX010000104.1:0-8106 GCA_964443165.1 uncultured Acidimicrobiales bacterium | reverse complement strand
CGCGGCCTCGAACAGGCGGCCGGGAACGAACTCCGTCGAGAGAATCGTCGCCGTCGACAGGTCGTCGACGACGTCGGGCACCCAGATGTGCGGGTGGCCCCGGTAGTAATCGGCGAACAGGCGATGATTGGTGGCCTCGTGCTCGTAGTCGAGTTCCTCGGTGAGGCGGGCACGTAGCTCCTCGACGAGAGCGGTCGAGTCCAGCCCGGGAAAGACCATCGTGAGGATCGAGCCGAGGGTCTCGGTGTTGTCGAGGTCGGCGGCCACTGCCTCGGCGATCCCGGGGTACTGCACCTTGACCGCGACGTCGACCCCGTCGATCGTCGTCGCCCGGTGAACCTGGCCGATCGACGCAGCCGCGATCGGTTCGGGGTCGATCCAGATGAACGCGTCGTCGAGCGGCACCCCGAGCCCCTTCTCGATCTCGGTGAGAGCGAGATCTCCGGACATCGGGGGTGCGTCGGTCCGCAGCTGTGCGAGCGCGTGGCGCATCGGCTCGGGCATTCCCTCGTCGAGGTAGCTGGCCATCTGGCCGAGCTTCATGAGCGCGCCCTTCATGTCGCCGAGGGAGGCGACGACGTCTTCGGCGTCACGTCGTTCGCGCGCCGCTTCGAGCCGCCTCCGTCCTGCGTCGTCTGCCAGGCGGGCCCGTGCAGCCGTGATGGCGCGGTCCGCGGCCCGTCGGCTGAGGAGCGTGCCCATCGCGACGTTGCGGCGAGCGCGTGAGGTGGCGGCGACTGCGGCGGTCGGCGCCGACCGTGGTCGGCGGAGGCGCAGGGCGGCGGCCGCGATCGCGGCCGCCGCGATCGCGATCCGTAGCTTGCTCACCAGCGTGTTCTCGACGCGCGTTTCGTGCTGGGCGATCAGCCCGACTTCGCCCGGCCGGCGTAGCCGAACAGCTTGCCGGCGACCTTTCGGATCTGGATCTCCTCTGAGCCCTCGGTGATCCGGTAGCGGCGGTGGTGTCGGTAGATGTGCTCGAACGGGTACTTCCGGCCGTATCCGTAGCCGCCGCAGCTCTGCATCGCCCGGTCGGCCGCGTCGCAGCAGAACCGATTGCCGCGGTAGTTGCACATGGCGACCCGGTCGGTGATCTCCATGTAGTCGACGCCCTCGTCCATCTCCCACGCCGTCTTCCAGATCAGGGCGCGGATCATCTCCGCCTCGGTGTACAGCTCGGCCAGGGGGAACTGGATCGCCTGGTTCTGGCTGAGCGGCTTGCCGAAGGTGGTGCGATTGTTGACGTGCTCGACCGCCACGTCGATGCAGTGGAGACCTGCGCCGACCGACGATGCGGCCTGACGGATCCGATTCTCATGCACGAACAGCTGCGCCGTCTGCAAGCCCCGCCCCTCGTCGCCGAGGATGTCGTCGTTGTGGACGCGCACGTCGGTGAGTCGGACGTGGGCGTGGTCGGTGGGCATGTTGAACGTCCACATGAACTCCTCGACCTGGAAGCCGGGGCGGCCCAGGATGCGGTTGATCATCCGGCCACGGGAACGATGAAACAGGTGATGCCATGCCCTTCGCCGGGGTTCCCCGAGGTGCGGGCGAAGATGTAGTCGTGGGTGGCGTGGTGGAGGCCGGTGTTCCAGTACTTCTCGCCGTTGATGACCCACTCGTCGCCGTCGCGTACGGCAGTGGTCTCCATCCACGTGGCGTCGCTCCCGTGAAGCGGCTCGGTGAGGCCGAAGCCGATCCTCGCCGGCCAGCATCTTGGGGATCCACTCCTCCTGCTGGGCCGGTGAGCCGTACTTCTCCATCATCAGCACGGTGGGGAAGTTGCCGATGATCGAGCTCTCGTTCTGCAGATCGTTGTGGAGTCCGAGGCCCTTGCGAGCGAGGTGCTCACGAATGATCGCCATGCCGAGGTTGGAGCCGTCCTGACCGCCGAACCGGGTCGGGAGGTGCCAGCGGAGGAACCCGGCCGTGTCGGCCTCCTCGCGCATGCGCCGAAGAAGCGCCTCCCACTCCGCGTTGGGCAGACCATCGCGCTCCCAGTCGGTACGGGAGTCCTCGCGCCGGTGGTCGAAGAACCGGATGTTGTCGTCCTCGTTTTCGATGGGGCTGATGACGTCGTCGATGAACTGATCGAGGTCGTCGAGAAGCTGCTGAATGTCGGTTGGGATGGAAAAATCCATCGTGATCACTCCTTCCGGACCGTGCTCGTACCGGGGTGTCCAGCGACCCGTGCACCCTAGGTGGTCGACACCGTTCTGTCGTCGGCTCGGCCCTCGGCCGCCGCCACGATTCGGCGAGCCATGCCGCGAAAGATCGGGGTGTGGAACGGGGTCACGCCCTACCAGTACAAGCGCCCCAGCAGGCCCCGCGGCCGAAACACGGCGGTTTGGCGAAGCTCGGAGCCGTCGGCTCCACTGCGAACTCGAGCCACGCGTCACCGGGCAGTCTCATCTCTGCTGCGAGCTGGAGTCGTCGATCGGGTTCGATCGAGGCGACACGCCAGAAGTCGAGTGCTTCGCCGGGCCGCAGCTCCTCTGGGTGGCGTCGCCCGCGGCGCAGACCCACACCGCCCACGAGCGAATCGATGAGCCCCCGAACCTTCCACGCCCAGTTGACCGTGTAGTAGCCCGTGTCGCCACCGATGCGCGTGAACGCCCAGAACACATCCTCGGGAGGTGCTGTGCCCGGGATGCGGCGCTCGTCGGTGTAGGTGGTGCCGCCGGCCCAGCTGGGGTCTGACGCTCGCGCCTCCGCGGGAGACGGTGCGGCATCAGACCACCGGGTGGCGACGTTCGGATCGGCGAGCGCCATCACGATCGCTTCGCGGAAAGGCACCAGCCGCTCCGTCATCTCGCCGGCGACCGAGTTGTCGCGGACCGTGACCTCGTTTCGCAGGCTGTCGACGAGCGGCTTGGCGACCGCAGCCGGGAGTGGTGTCACCAGGCCGACCCAGTGCTTCGACAGCTGAGGGCTCAGCACCGGAACCGGCACGATGATGCGACGCCGCAGTCCAGCGACGTCGGCATAGATCTGCATCATCTCTTCGTAGGTCACCTGATCCGGTCCGCCGATCTCCCAGATGGTGTGGCCCTGCTCGGTGCTCTCGAGGGCCGCAGAGAGGATCTCCAGAACGTTGGAGATGGCGATGGGTTGGCAGGTCGTCCGAACCCACGTCGGCGTCACCATGACGGGCAGCACCTCGGTGAGGTAGCGCATCATCTCGAAGGACAGCGACCCGGAGCCGATGATCACAGCGGCGCGAACCTCCGTCACCGGTGTGGATCCCGCGGCGAGAATCTGTCCGACCTCTTGCCGGCTGCGGAGATGCTCGGAGAGCCGGGCGCCCTCGCCGAGCCCACCGAGATAGATCACACGTCGCAGCCCCGCCTCGTCGGCCGCGCGCTGGAACGTTCGCGCAGCCCGGGCATCGCGTCAGCCAGTGACTCGGGCTCGAGGACGTCCCCGCGCACCACCTCGACCTCGTCGCGCCAGTGATGTTGATCGAGCTTGCGGGGGTCGCGAGCGAGGCACCGGACGCTGTGGCCCTGTGCGAGGAGGCGTGTGGCCAGCCGGCCACCGATGTAGCCCCATGCGCCGGTGAGGAGGACCTTCACGGGTCATCAAGCTCACGCCCTCGACACGGGCTCCGACCGCTGCGCGATAGGTTTCTCTTCGTCATGGCTGTGCCGATCTTCGTGTGGTCCGACTACCTCTGACCGTGGGCGTACGTCGGGCGCGCCCGTGTGGCCCGCCTCGTGCAGCGACACGACGTCGACGTGAAGTGGATGCCCTTCGAGTTGCATCCCGAGATCCCCGACGGTGGCAACCCCAACACTCGCCGATTCAGCATGATCGCCCCGCTGGCCGAGGACGAGGGCATCCCCTTCAAGCCTCCGTCCGTCTTCCGTCCGACCCGCCGGGCCCATCAGGCGGCGCTGCTCGTGGAGCACGTCGCTCCCGACGCGGCGCCCCGGTTCCACGACCGGCTGTACGCGGCCTACTGGGACGAAGAGCTCGACACCGAGGATCCCGAGGTCCTGTGCGCGCTGGCGTCGGACATCGAGGTGGATCCGGCGTTCATCACCGAGACGGTGGCCACGGGTGGCCTGCTCCCTGCGCTGGGCGCTTCGATGATGCGGGCGAACGAGTGGGGCGTGACCGGCACGCCCGGTTACGTGATCGCCAACGCTCTGCAGATTCCCGGTCTCCAGGAAGACGACTTCTGGGACCGCATCATCCAACGCCTCCGCGAACGCGGCATCGCCGAGTAGCGGGTCGTCTCGAGCCCGAGTCGTTCCCGTCCACCGGCGGCCGGGTGTGACTCGAGGTGCGAGGTGGAGTGGCTCCCGGCCGTGGGCGGCCGTATCTGACTCCGCCTCAGGCGTCGGCGCGATGTTGCCGCTCGCCTCCGTAGAGTGCGACAGCTTCCTCCCTTCACCGCTGCAGAGAGGAAGCCGCCATGGCAGCTGGCGAACACGGGCTGATCGAGCTGGCGCTGGCTCAGGACGGGGTCGTGACCCGGGAGCAGGCGAGGGGTTGCGGCGTTGCGGAACGAACGTTGCGGCGCCGAATCGCAGGCGGGGCGTGGCTGCCGCAGGGGCGAAGAGTCCTCACTCTCGCCGGATCACCGGCGACCTGGCGACAGCGACTGCGAATCGGTCTCTTCATCGGCGGCGTCGACGCCGCGGTCAGCCGATACAGCGCACTCAGCCTTCACGGCCTGCGAGCCTTCCCCGATGCTGACGTCGACATCGTGGTTCCTCATCCCCGGCACGTCACCGCCGGCGGGATCCGCTTTCACCAGGTGACGGACCTCGAGGGGTCGCACGTCACGACCGCGCGCGGCCTGCGCGTCACGCGACCTGAGCGAGCACTGGTCGACTGCTCGTCGGTGATGTCGGTTCCGCGTCTCGGGCTGGTGTTCGACGAAGCGGTGACCGGTCGCCTCACGAGCGTCGAACGGGTTGCGGATCATCTTGCGCAGGTCGCGCGCCCTGGAAAGCGTCGCCTCGGTCACATCGCCACCGTTCTCGACGAGCGGGGAGAAACGACCGGAGTGGCCCAGTCGGTGCTTGAGGCCGACGTGCTGCGGCTCCTGGCGGGACACGGAATCGAGCGTCCCGTTACCCAGTTCGTGCACCCGGCGCCGTGTCGTTCGGTGAACTTCGTCGACTGTGCGTGGCCGCTCATTCGACTCATCCTCGAGATCGACGGGCGGAGCTGGCACAGCCGCGTTCAGGACTTGGTACGTGATCAGGAGCGCGACATGAAGGCCGTGGCCGAAGGCTGGCAAGTGCTCCGGATCCGTAGCGAGCTCATTCGACGGGACAGGATGGGAGTCGTCCGCGACATCTCCGCCGCGATCGACGCCCGCACCGCACAGTTCATCGTCTAGTCGTTCGCGCGAGGTGGAGTGGTTCCCGGCCAGGGGTGGCCGGCTGTGACTCGACCTCCGGTCGGGCCCGTCGAGCCAGAAGCGCCTCGCGCCCGACGAAGTCGTCCTTGTCGATCCTCACGAACCGGTTCAGGCCGGCCTCGTCGGGGTTGATGTCGCGGGTGAGGTCGCGGATGACGGGCACCTCCTGGGACAGATCGGCGACCTCGTCGACAATCTCGGTGACGAGATACGTGTCGCCGGCGAGCTCGGGGTGGGACGAGTGTCACGCTGGACTGTGCGGACGGTACATCTGTACGATCAACCTCGTCGGCCGACGAGCGTGAATCGGTCGACCGAACGGAGCACCGTGACCCTGGCCGCCGAGCGACCCGCCGAGCGCGACCCCCTCGCCACCGATCCGGCGAGCGTCCTGTCTGCGCTCGCCGCGTCCCTCGAGGGCCTCACACCGCAGCTCCAGCTGGCGGCGCGCTACATCCTCGACAACCCCGGAGAGGTGGCCGTCACCTCGATGCGGGGGATCGCCGAGACCGCCGAGGTGCAGCCCAACTCCTTGGTCCGGATGGCGCGCGCGGTCGGTTTCGACAGCTACGAGGACTTCCGCGAACCGTTCCGGCGTCAAGCGGCCGACGCGTCGCCGTCGTTTCCCGACCGGGCTCGATTCCTTCAGTCGATCAACGAGGGGGGCGCCCACGGCGCCCTCCTGGCCGACATGGCGGCCTCGGCGCTCGGCAACGTCGAAGCCCTGTTCGCCGCGCTCGACCTCGCCGAGTTGAAGGCGGCGGCCGACCTCATCTCTTGCTCTCGGCGGGCCGCTGTCATGGGCGTCGGCGTCGCCCAGCCGCTGGCGGCCAACTTCGCCTACGTGGCCTCGATGGCGGTCAACAACGTGGATGCGATTCCTTCGAGCGGGCCCACCGGTGTCGCCGTGGACGACGTGGCCCGCCTGACGCCTGACGACGTGCTGGTCGCGATGACGATGAGCCCCTATCGCACCGAGATCGTCGACGCGGTCGAGTTGGCGGTTGCCAATGGCGTCTCGGTGGTGGCCGTCTCCGACAGCCTGGCCGCTCCCATCGCTCTGGGTGCGAGGCACGCATTCGTGGTGCCCAACGACTCGCCGCTGCCGTTCTCGTCGAATGTCGCGGCCAGCGCGCTGCTCGAGACCCTCTTGGCCTTCGTGGTAGCCGACAGCCCCACCGACGTCGTCGGCGCCATCGATCGCTTCCATGCCAACCGCCGGTCCGCCGGCCTCTACGTCGATTCGTCCCCAGCCCAGGAGCAGCCATGAAGTTCGCCAACCCGAGCCTCGCCGATCCCGAGTACTACGTCCCCGGTCTGCCCGTCGACTTCGTCGCGGAGCGCTACGGCATCAGCCCGGCCGAGATCTCCAAACTGGGGTCGGCGGAGAACCCCTATGGCGCATCGCCCAAAGCGATCGAAGCCGTGACGGCGTCGCTCGGCAAGATGCACCTCTACGCGTCGTGGACGGCCGAACCGCTGCGAGAGAAGATCGCAGACGTCTACGGCTATGAGCCCACGAACGTGATCTGCGGCGCGGGCGAGACCGAGGTGATCTCGATGATCATCCGGGCCTTCGCCGAGCCGGGCGGCAAGATTCTCATGCCCGGCCCGTGCTTCCCGATCTACCACCTGTTCGCGGAGGCCGAGGGGCGAATTCCGGTGCTCGCCCACGCCGCCACCGACCGCACCTCCATGGCGATGGAGGTGGACACCTACATCGACCACGTCGAACCCGACACACAGATCGTCTTCATCACCAACCCGCACAGCCCGTCGGGGACGTGGATGTCCGAGGCCGACGTCCGCCGAATCGTCGAAGCCGCACCGCACGCCCTGGTGGTGCTCGACGAGGCCTACGTGCACTACTCGGACACGAAGGGCTACATCCACCTGGCTCGGGAGTACGCCAACCTGGCGGTGCTGCGCACGTTCTCGAAGGCGTTCGGCCTCGCCGGACTGCGGATCGGCTTCGGTGTGGCCCCACAGCCCGTGATCAACGCGCTGCTCGCCGTAAAGACCACGTGGAACATGGGCCAGCTGCCGATTGCCGGGGCCATCGCGGCGCTGGATGATCACGAGCACGTGTCGAAGACGGTGAGCACCATCATCGAGAGTCGCGCCTATGTGCAGGAGTCGTTCGAGGGCCTCGATCGCTTTCGCATGGTTCCGGGCAGCCGGTCGAACTTCTTCCTCATCGAGATCCTCGACCCCGACATCGACTCCACCATGGTCTTCGACGGGCTGCTCGAGCGGGGTGTGATCGTCAAGGACGGATCGGTGTCGTTCCGCGGTCTCGACGAGCGTTTCATGCGCTCCGACGTCAACTTCACCGAGCACATGGACCGGTTGGTGAAGGCTCTGGCCGATCTTCCCACGGGACCCGGGTCGTGAGCGCCGGCGGTCAGCCGAGGGGATGGCGGGGTTTCTCTTCGTCAACCTGTGGGCCGATGGACCACCGCTGCCCCGACATCCGCACGGCGTTCACGGCAGGGGTCGTCGATCCCGGGTCCTACCGGATCACGCCGCAGGGCCAGCAGCTGCTCCTCGAGGCGCTCGGGTGACACGGTCGCGCGAGCTGGCCGACTTCCTCGCCGATCTCCGTAGCCTGGCCGACGAACGACTCCTCGCTGCGGCCGCCGCCTGTGTGCTCGACACCGTGGGTTGCATGGTCCATGGAGCGCGCCAGCCGTGGTCGCGCGCCGCCGCCGCTCACGCACTCCGCAGCG
>CAYUBX010000103.1:0-8125 GCA_964443165.1 uncultured Acidimicrobiales bacterium | reverse complement strand
TGGGGTCTGCTTCTTCGTGGTTTGAATCCCCTCATTGTCCCTCATTCCGGCGGCGTACGTGGCCGCAGCGACCGGCACGACGGACACCGGTGTCGCCATCACCACGACGTGGGGCTGGCAGGAGGTCCGCGGCGGGATCGATGAGGTCGTCGACGGTCTCACCACCGGCGTTCGCGGTCTGTTGTCCGCCGCCGGGGTCAACGTTGTAGAGGGCACCGCTCGGTTCAGCCGGCCCAACCGCGTGGCGGTGGTGGCCGGCGACGACGTAAAGCACCTCGAGTTTCGGCGCTGCATCCTTGCGACCGGGAGCAGACCGGTACAGCTGCCGTCGCTGCCGCACGACGACCCGCGGGTGGTCGATTCGACAGGGGCTCTACACCTCGACGAGCTCCCGCGCACCATGGCGATCGTCGGCGGCGGATACATCGGGATCGAACTGGGGACTGCCTTCGCCAAGCTCGGGTGCGAGGTCACGATCTTCGAGCTTGCCGACCGGATCCTCCCCGAGGTCGAGAAGCGCGCGAGCCAGCTCGTCAGCCGTCGGCTCAAGGCTCTCGGCGCGACGGTGCGAAGCGGGACCGGTGCAGCGGGCCTCGACGACACCGGCGTGGTGCTCGACGGACAGGACAGTGTTCCCGCAGATGTCGTCGTCGTCGCAGTGGGTCGCCGTCCAAACACCGACGATCTCGGCCTCGACGTAGCCGGCGTGACACTGGACGACCAGGGCCTCGTCGTCGTGGGGCCCAACCGGCTTGCAACGCCCGCCATCGCAGCGATCGGCGACATCACTCCGGGGCCAGCGCTGGCCCACAAGGCGACGGCCGAAGCAGAGGTCGCGGTGGCGGCGCTGCACGGAGACACCCACGCCGCCGTCGACCCTGCAGCAATTCCGGAGGTCATCTTCAGCGATCCCGAGATCGCCCAGGTCGGGCTCACCCCGACTCGAGCCACCGCGGCCGGCGTCGAGGCGCAAAGCTTCCGCTTCCCGTTCACCGCCGGCTCACGCTCCAAGACGATCGGCGCCACGGACGGCTTCGTCGAACTCGTTGCCGACGAAGCGGGGACCGTCATCGGTGGTGTCCTCGCCGGCCACGGGGTCTCTGAGCTCGTCAGCGAGATCGGGTTTGCGATCGAGATGGCGGCCACCGTCGACGACGTCGCCGCCACCATCCGCCCGCACCCCACGTTCAGCGAGGCGATCACCGAAGCCGCACTCGGCCTCGACGGCCGACCCCTCCACGTCCGCCGCTAGCCCTCGAGTGTGAGGGCGATCGCCCCAAGTTGAGTCACTTCGGTGTCAGGCACCGACGTGACTCACCGACGTGACTCAACCCAACGTGGGCAATCAGGAGATGGGAGACAGCTCCACCTGGCCGGTATCTTCGTCGACCTCCATCTCGTAGCCGCAGAGGCCGGCGAGGCGCCCCCGGCCCTCTTCGGGGCCCGACGCGAGCAGCTCGTCACCTGCCTTCAGCGTCACGTTCTTCCGCGGGTTGTAGAGGTAGCTCCCGGCCCGGCGAATGGCGAGAACGTGATAGCCGGGATCGACGGACAGCCCGAGCGACCCCAGAGTGGAGTTGTCGGCCGGGCTCGCGGGGCCAACCGGCACCTGCACCACCACGTCGTCCGTGTCACCGAGCGCGAGGGCGAGCACAGGGTGCACATCCTCTTGGTCCAGCACGAGCGACACCATGTGAAGCGCCTGGTCCCCGATGTCGTCGGCGGCCTCGGCCAGGTGCAGCAACCCTCGCAACGGGGAGGGATCGAGGTTGTCTCCCGCGGCACGAAGGACCCAGGTCTGGAGCGACGCCTTCATCTCGCCGAGCCGTTCCTCGAGCGACCGAACCTCACGGGCCAGCGCGTGATCGCGAAGAACGAGAGCGGAGTATGCGAGGCCGATGGCGGTCTCCGACAGGTTCTTCATCTCGACGAGGGCGTCCACCGCCCGGTCGAGGTCGGTGACCACCGGCGAGGTGTCAGGTTCCGGAGGAACCCACGCCGGTGCTGCAGCAAGCTCCCGGAGGCGCACGATGCCGGCTGGCTCACCCCGCATGAAGAGCACGTCGCCCGGCTCCACGATGTCGTCGCCCTCGACGTCGGTGAGCCACCGTCGACCCCGCTGGATCGCGACGACCCGCATTCCGACGACGACGGGCAGTTCCATGTCGGACAGAGGACGATTGGCCAGATGGCTTCCGCCCGCGACCACGAGCCGGTGGGAGACCTCCGCCGCCTCGGCCATGTCGACGACCAGAGCGCGAGGAATCCCGAGGCTTCGCAGGACGATGTTGGCGATGTCGACCGCCGCGTTGGCGATCTGCTCGATGGACGACACCACCTGGAGCACGGAACTCATGCCGTCGACCTCACGCGGGTGGCGGACCGCGAGCATGGCCATAGAACGCATCTCGTGAACGAGGTCCGACATGTCCTCATCGAGATCGAGGACGGCTTCGGCCATTCCGTCGTCGTCGAAGTACAGGGCGGCGTAGGCGAGGTCGACCATCAGCTCCGACGCGTCCTTCGCGTCGGCGAGCATGGCCTTCAGATTCCTCGGTTTGTCATCCATGGTGTGTTTCACAGGGTAGGGTACTGGACGTGTGTGCGGAACGGGTCATGTGAGCCCGATCCACGAGATAGCGGCCACGATCGCGGCAGCGCCGGCGAGGTCAACGGTGCTCGTCACCAGCGGAATGCCGTAGGTGTCGGGATCCACCCCCAACCGGATGGCTGTGACGGTGCCGTAGTACGCGATCAGGCCAGCGAGAACGGTGGCGATGAGCCCGCCGGTCAGCGAGATCGCCATGAGGCGCAGCAGCCCGGGACTCGCGAAGTCGAAGACGAGCCCGCCGAGATGCGCGAGCAGACCGTTCGCGACGAACACCGGCAGCGCCAGAACGAACCCGAACGAGAGGTCGCGGCGAGCCGATCGACTCGGGAGCATCGTCGGCTCGATGAGACCGATGTGCAGCTTGCTCGCCAGACGGCCGGAGAGGATGCCGCCGATCGCGCCGGCTCCAGCCAGACACGCGGGAACGAGGATGAGCACGGCCCGGTAGAGCGCGAAGTCCTCGAGCCGGTGTTCGATCACGACGCCCGCGAAGATCAGCACGCCGCCTGTGAGCAGCAGGATCGGCAGCGACTCGCGCAGGATGTGGCGCTGCAGTTCCAGCGGTGCCCGGAGTCCCCACCCCAGGGCGATCGCGCCGGCCGCAGTGAGCACCACAGCGAGGGCCGGCGTCACCACGTCGAGGCTCACCAAACCGCTGGCCACGAACAGGGCCGGAAGGGTCACCACGTCCCCGACCGCCGACACCAAGGGGGCGTTGACGTTGTCGAGGTCCCAGCCATAGCGGGCCGAGGACGCGGCGAGCGCCAGCGTCACGACGAGCACCACCGCCGATGAGAGGATCGCCCCCACGGTCGAGACCACGATCAGGTCGGCGACGCTGATGATCGACGAGAGCCCGAAGACCGGGGCCAACACCTTGGTCGCCACCCCCAAGGCGACTGCCGTGGCGAGTGACAGCACGGCCGCCGCGGCGAGGTTCTGGCCGACGACGTTGTCGATGCGCCGCGACACACGGAACGTGCCCGCGTGAAGCGTTGTGGACAGGCGGCTGCCGAGAGCTCCGAAGATGTTGCCGCGCATACCGATCGCCGCGGGAACGAGGACGAGCAGGCCGGGCAAACGCGCGAGTGTGCCCGTGATCCCCGCGAGCAGCACCCCCGCGAGGGTGGCCGTCACGCTGGAGGCCATCAGGGCAACCAGGCTCTGCCTGGTACCTGTGATGTCCGGGCCGAGAAGCCCACGCAGGGCGACCGGAGCGTCACGTCGGATCCGGGCGCGACGGGACCCATCACGAGGGCGCGTGCGAAGGCGCCGACGCTTCGAATCCCGGTCGCTCACGTGCCCAGCGTGGCACCTCGGTGCATGTCACACTGAGTTCGTTTGAGGCACCTCTCCCGACCGCGCGCCTTTCTGATCGTCGCCGCCGTGACGCTCACCGCTGCGTGCAGCGATGACGGCAGGTCGCTGCGCGAACCGGGGACAGGTGGCGCGACGCCGCGCCCGATCCCCACGACGACGGTTCCAGTCGACATCTTCTCCGACGCCATCGCCGGCGACTTCGTCGTTCGCAGCCCGGCCGTGCGGCCCGGGGATCTGCTCCCCCGCCGGCACACCGCCGGTGGCGCCGACGTCGCTCCGGAGATCCAGTGGCGCAACCCGCCCGTCGACGCCGTCGAGATCGCGATCGTGATGACCGACATCACGGACGGGTTCGTCCACTGGGTGGTCGCTGGGATCGATCCAGTGTCGGGAACGGTGTTCGAAGCTCTGATCCCCCCTGGCGCCGTCGAGACGATCAACGACTTCGGCCAGAGCGGCTACGGCGGACCGGCGCCCCCGGTCGGCTCGGACGCGCACAGCTACGTGTTCAAGGTGCTGGCGCTCGGCGAGTTCAGCGGCATCACGCCAGACCAGCTGGGCCGCGACGTGATCGCAGAGCTGGAGGGCATCGCCATCGGTGTGGCGGAGCTGTTCACCTTCTACCGCCAAGCGTCGGTCGGTAACTCCTGACCTGACGAAGTCGCTGATCAACGCCTTCGGACTCGACATCGAAGACTCGATCCGGCACGGGACCACGTCGGCCGTCACCTGGAGCGGCTGATCGGTGGTCGGTCTCTCCACACGTGTCGACTCACAGACCAACCCGCAGTATCGGGACGCGGTCCTGACGCCGGGCGCTGCCGTCCCTTCGGCGATTGCGGCACTCCTGTGGGTGATCACGGTCGCCTGGGCCAACGACATGGGCATGTAGCCCGCCGAGCGCCTAGGGGTTGGCCTGGAGAAACTGGGTGATGTTGGTCGCCAGCAGCTCGGGCGCGTCTTCCTGACAGAAGTGCCCGACACCGGGCAGCTCGACGATGGGTGCATCGGGCCAGACACCTCGGAAATCGGCGACGGCACGCCGCGGGTCGATCGCCTGATCGTCGAGGCCCTCGAGGAGGATCGCCGGCTTCGCGGCCAGCGCCGGGACACCCTCGCGCGCCGCGCGCACGTAGTCACCGATCCGGCCGAGGTACGCATCGATGGGGAACTCGTACGCCCCGATCGAGCTGTCCCAATCGGGGAATTGCTCGGAGTAGGCCCTGATCCAGGTGTCGTCGATCGCGGAGCTGTTGAACCCGATGATCTTCATCACCGAGAGGACGGTCGACCCGGCATTGCGGAGCACCTGTTCGGTACGGCCGGTGTCCATCCCCTCGGCGATCCAACGGAACCACCGGGACTCGTTGGGTCCGGGGAGGTCCCGCGGAATCCGTCCGTAGCCGTTCACCGTGTTCATGTAGATGAGGCGCTTGACCCGATCGGGGTGCCGCACCGCGAAGGACGTCCCGATCAATCCGCCCCAATCCTGCATGACGAGCGTGATGTCGGTGAGGTCGAGGTGCGCGATCAGCGCGGTCAGGTTCTCGGTGTGAGTCTGCAACGTGTACGTGCGGTCCAGGGGCGTTTCGCTCTTGCCGAAGCCCATGTGATCGGGAACGACCAGTCGGTTGGCTGCGGCCAGCGGACCGATCATGTGCCGGTAGAGGTAGCCCCACGTCGGCTCCCCATGCAGGCAGATGATGGGCTCGCCCTCGCCCTCGTCGACGTAGTGCTGGCGAAACCCGGCCCCCTCGAAGAAGTGTGGACCGAAAGGCCACGTGCCGTCGAAGGTCTCGCCTGCGGGAATCACCCGATGTCCTGCAAGAGCAGCTTGAGCGACTCCGGTCCCAGGTTGTCCGCGACACGGGCGAGAACTCGTCCCTCGGCGTCGAGGAAGGCCCAGAACGGCACCGCACTCACGCCGTAGGACGTCGCGACGCTGAAGTCCGAGGTGTCGGCGATCACCGGGAACGACCAGCCTTCACCGGCCAGCCAGTCGGCGGGAGGGTGGTTGTCGCGGGACGAGTCCTCGAGCGTCGACACGGCGATCAGATCGACCCCCTCGGGGAGGTCGTTCGTCTCGAGCCACTCCGTGATCTCGGCCACCTCACGCTGGCAGTGAGGGCACCAATGCGCGAAGAAGGCCACCGCCATCGAGCGACCGGTGGGGGCGATCGTGACCACGTCTCCGGTGAGGATGTCTGTGCCCTCCACGGTCGGCGCGAGCAGACCGCCGGCCTCATCCACCCCCGAGTCGGCGAGGGCCGGTAGGGGGTCGCCGGAGACCGTGGTCGGAATCGTCGGCGTGGTGGTGGGCTGCGTGGGGTCCGCGCCCGACCCGGGCGCTGAACTGGTGGGCGCCGGCTCGCCTCCGGATGTCGCAGTGTCGTCGCCGCTTCCGCACGAGGTGGCCAGTAGAAGGGTGCCGAAGAGGACGGCGACGAGGCGTCGATCGATCATGCCGTCACGGTATCCGTCTCAGTCGCCGTCGATGTGGCGGAAGGTCCGCCCGGGTGACGGCTGACCCTCGGGCCGTTCGATCACGAGGCCGATCTGGCGAAAGTCGGCAAGGAGGCGCCCGTCCGGGGTCCAGATCTCGCCGGTCTCGTCCAGAAAGCCCTCGTGGCTGGAGAGCTGCCGAAACACCGCCTGGCATCGATCCTCTGGGGCCAGGCCGGCCGACGACGCATCTCGGCGGAAGTGCACCGTCAGCTCGAGCGTCGGCGTATGGACAGGGCGGTCGGAATGAACCATCACCGTCGGAACCCACGCGTCGGACATCGCGGCGACCACGGCTGCGGTGTACGGCTCGGGTTCGGCCAGCCGTAGCCACCCCCCGCCTTCGAACCGCTGACCCTCTCTGGAGGAAGTCGGGGGCTCGCCGGGCACACCCATCGTCCAGATCTGCTCCCAACGCTTCCGGATCGGGATGTCGACGCCCTCGCCATCGAGCCGCCACCCCTGCTCGGGTGGCGGGAACGACGGCGGGATCCGCTGCTCCCAATCGAAGGCGCTGGCACGAGGCAGCGCCAGCGCGACGACGGCGGTTGCGAGCAGCCGCTCACCCTGCGACATCCGACACGTGACGAACGAGACGGAACGGCCACTCTGTTGGACCTCGACCTCGACCTCTGCGTCGCCCTCCCGCGGCGGCCGGATGTAGTGAACTGTGATCGTTCTCGGCACGCGACCCTCGCCGATGGTGAGCTGCGCCGCCTGGACGAGCAGAGCGGCGATCAGACCGCCGTTGGGGCCGACCACGACCCACCAGCTCCGATCGAAGTGCGCAGCGAAGCACCCCTCCGCGACGGGGTGAAGCTCGGTGGCGTCGGAGAAGCGCTGGTGCACGGCCACGCACCGTACCCCCGACGGCACGACCAACCGGGTGTCGATGGATGCGAGGTGGCAGACTGCCCAGCGTGGAGACGAGACAGCTGGAAACCACCACCGGGTTCGTGATCTACGACCTTCCCGACGCCGAGACCTACGCAGGTCCCGCACGCCTGGGCGCCAAGCTCGCCCCTGGCAACGCCACGATGCTGGTGAGGCACCAGACCTACGTGTTCGCAGTTCTCGAGCAGAAGAAGAGCGGTGCGACGGTCGGCTTCAAGGTGGATCCGGAGGCCGGCGCAGAGGCCATCACCGCCGCAGCGGCTGAACTCGCGGACGAGCTCACGGACGGCACGTTGGTGGTCTCCCCTGGGCTCCGGCTCG
This sequence comes from uncultured Acidimicrobiales bacterium, assembly GCA_964443165.1. GTDB lineage: Bacteria > Actinomycetota > Acidimicrobiia > Acidimicrobiales > Poriferisodalaceae > JAYPWI01. The sequence goes on along the minus strand of CAYUBX010000103.1, from coordinate 477 downwards.
ATACCGCACAGCTCGAAGCCTTCTTGGTCAACGATCCCCGGTCGGTGATGCGCACGGACGACCGCGACGGCGTGTCGTTCGAGAACGAGCTGGTGGGCGTCGGCGCGGCGGTGGCCGCCGCCGCCGTCACCGGCGGTCTCGAGGGCAAGCGAGTGGCCATCGAGGGCCTCGACGCCAACGGGGTGGCGATCGCACGCGAGATCCAAACGCAGGGGGGAACCGTCGCCCGGGTCTCCACCGCGAAGGGCTGCGTCACCGGCGAATTCGATGCCGCCACACTCGCTGACGCCTTCATGTCGTCGGGTCCTGCGGCGGTCGAACAGCTGGGCGAGGTCGGCAAGCCCTGGGAGATCTGGAAGGGCGACGTCGACGCTCTCTTCGTCGGATCAAAGCCGGGCGCCATGTCCGGCGAGGGAGCCAACACCGTGGGCTCGACACCGGTCATCGCCACATCGCCGGCAGCCATCTCCTCGAAGG
>CAYUBX010000102.1:0-8188 GCA_964443165.1 uncultured Acidimicrobiales bacterium | reverse complement strand
CCGCAGGGAACTCGGCCGCGTTGTCCCACGCATCGATCGAGCTGACGGACGGACCGGCAAGCATCGGGAAGCGGGCCGGCGCGCAGAGGGGGGAGTGGCAGCTGAAGGCGTCGAATCGCGCGCCGCGTTCGGCGAGGGCATCGAGATGCGGCGTCTTCACCACCGGGTGGCCGTAGGTGGAAGTGAAGTGCGGAGCCATCTGGTCGGCCATGACCAGCAGGATGTTCGGGCGCGCCATGGCGCAAATCTACGGCTCGGACCTCTCTCCCTTGAAGCCCAGAGAGCGGTTCAGTCGCCTGCGGCCAGGAGTTGGCCCACCGCTGCGTTGACCGGGGTGGCGATGCCGTGGCGTTCGCCGCCCCGCACCACAGCGCCGTACAGCGCATCGTGCTCGGTGGCTCGGCCTGCGCTGCGGTCCTGGTGCATCGACGTCTTGCCGCCGCGCGCCTGTGCGAAACCGTCGAGCATCGTGTCGATCAGGTCATCAGGAAGCTTCGCGCCCTCGGCGCGTGCCACGGAGAACGCTTCGGCGATGATCGAACGGGCGACCTCGCGGCCCGGCCCCTCGGACGCCACCGGGATGTACTTGTCCGTGAGCGCTGTCACCCCGTTCACAGCCACGTTGATGGCCAGCTTGCGCCACTTCTCCGTGAGGTGGGCTTCGTTGCGGCCCACCCTGGCCGGCGTCGACGCGAACAGCTCCGCGACCGACTCCGAAGCATCGACGTCTGGAAGAATCAGCGTCCCGCCGCCGGAGTTGATGGTGTGCCCGGGAGCCACCAATGTGCCTCCGCAGTAGACCACCGCCTCCAGCACGAGCGCGCCGTTGACGAACGGTTCCATGCGGGCGACGGCTTCCGCTCCGTTCTGCATTGTGACGACGATCGTTTGGGGTGAGCAGGTCGCCCGCAGCCAGTCGGCGGCGCCCTCGGTCTGGTGGGCCTTGACTCCAACGAACACGTAGTCGAATGCGCCATCGACGTCGGAGGGATCCGTGACCACGGCCGCTGGCCCGCTGGTCGACGCTTTGTCGGACTCGACCTCGTAGCGGTCGAAGGGCCTGCGGGCGCACGAGACGACCTCGTGCCCGGCCGATGCCAGGTGGGCGGCGAAGAAGAGGCCGACCCCGCCGGGGCCGACCACAGCGATGCGGGTCATGCCTCCAGGCTTAGTCGGCGAAGGCCGTCGGCACCCAGCTGCCGGGAGATCCGGACGGGCCAGCGAGCGCGCGCCACCGGGCTGGCCTTTCCCGCTGACCACGGCGAGAATCAGGGCCATGAGCGACTCGAACAGCGACCCAGACGTCCTCATCATCGGCGCGGGCGTCATCGGATGTGCCATCGCTGTCGAGATGTCGCGCCGGGGCCACCGCACCCTCAACATCGACAAGGCCAGCTCGGCCGGGTCGGGTTCGACGATCAACTCCTGTGCGATCGTCCGCTTCACGTACTCCACCGGCGAGGGCGTCAACTTCTCGTGGGAGGGCGGCCACTACTGGAAGAACTGGGCGGACCACATCGGTGTCGAGGACGAGCTGGGTCTGATCGAGTATCGCGAGGTCGGCCAGGTCGTCCTTCTGCGCGATCAGGAAGACCACTCCTCTCGCGTGCACGCGCTGTGGGATGAGCTCGATATCCCCTACGAGCTGTTGTCCCTCGACGAGATGGCGGAGCGCTGGCCGTGGATGGACCACGGTCTCTACGGGCCGCCGGCGCGACCAGAGGATCCGGAGTTCTGGCGCGATGCCAACGGGACGATCACCGGCTGCCTGTTCAGCCCCGACGCTGGCTATGTGTCGGACCCGCAGCTGTCGTGTCACAACCTCCAGCGCGCGGCCGAGGACGCGGGCGGCGAGTTCCGGTTCAACACCGAGATCACCGCGATCAAGCGGACCGATGGCCGGGTGACCGGCGTGACGTTGGCCGACGGCTCCGCCATCGACGCCTCGGTCGTGGTGAACGTGGCCGGTCCGCACGGTTCGATCCTCAACAAGATGGCCGGCGTCTACGACTCGATGAACATCAAGACCGCGGCGCTGCGCCATGAGGTGCACCACGTGCCGGCGCCGCCCGGCGTCGACTTCATGGAGGGCGGGGTGGTTGGTGCCGACGACGACATCGGCTTCTACTACCGGCCCGAGGCGGGAAACAACGTCCTGATCGGTGGGACGGACGTCGACTGCGATCCCCAGGAGTTCGTGGATCCGGACGACTACGACCAGAACCTCACCGAGGCCCAGTGGAACGCGCAGGTCCTGCGGGCGAGCCGCCGGATGCCCACCCTGGGTGTTCCCCAGCAGAAGAAGGGGATCGTCGACCTCTATGACGTCAGCGACGACTGGCTGCCGATCTACGACCGCACCGATCTCGACGGGTTCTACGTGGCGGTCGGGACCAGCGGCAACCAGTTCAAGAATGCCGGGGTCGCGGGTCAGGTGATGGCCGATCTGATCGAGGCGGTCGAGGGCGGCCACGACCACGACGCCGACCCGCTTGTGCTGACCGGTCGCTACACCGGCCGGCCGATCCACATGGGCTTCTACAGCCGCAACCGGGAGATCAACCCCGCGTCGTCCATGTCCGTCCACGGCTGATCGAGTTGAGTCACATCGGTGTCAGGCACCGAAGTGACTCAACTTGCATGGGCCGACAGGTAGGCGTCGCAGATCTCGATGAGTCGGTCGCGGCCGAAGTCGGCTTCGTGGCCGCCGTGAACGACGGTGACCGGGAGATCGCGGAGGCGTTCCATCGTGGCCACATAGGCGGCGATGTCTGACTCGGGCAGCGCGTCGAGAAGCGGCCCGTCGTAGATAGCGTCGCCCGAGAAGAGCACCCCCGTCGCCTCCTCCCACAGGCCGATGCTTCCGGGGGAGTGGCCCGGAAGGTGCAGCACGTCGAACACCCGGTCTCCGAGATCGATCGCATCACCGTCCTGGACGATGCGGGTCGCCGGTGCGGCCGCCACCTCGTAGACCGTGGCGCCGAGCCCACCGCTTGGCGCTGCGTCGACGAAGAGCTCGCCGAACTCGTACCCCGCGTCGCGATACGGCTCGAGCACCGTGTCGGGGTAGTGAGCGGACTCGAGCGATGCGAGACCGGTGGCTTCGATGTCAGCGGCCTCGGCAGAGTGGATCACTCGATCGTCGAACTCGTGCAGGCCTCCGACGTGATCCGAATGGGAGTGCGTCGCCACGGCGAGCAGGCCGCCCGCCAGCTCGCGTTCGACGAGCGGACGAAGCGGACGAATGCCCATCGCCGTGTCGATCACGAGGTCGATGTCGCGACCCTCGACGTGCCAGACGTTGCAGCGAAGAAGCGGGTGGACGTGCGGTTCGGTCACGAGCGTGACGCCGTCACCGACCCGTTGGGTCACCCACCACTCTGCGACCTCGGGCAGCTCGTCGACGGGCATCAGCTCAGTTCGACGCCCGCGGCGATCAGGTCGTCCCGGGCCGACGAGGCCCCGTCTTCCGGATCGACAGAGGCCGTCGCGTTCCAAGGCACGTGGGTCTCGAAGCCGGCGGCCGCTGCGTCGATCGCCGTCGCCCGAACGCACACGTCGCCGGCGACGCCCACCACGACGACCGTGTCGATTCTCCGTGCGTCGAGGTACGCCGCGAGGCCGGTGCTGGTGGTGTCCCCGGTCGTCGGGTCCGCGACGGTGAATGCGGAGTAGCCGTCCTCGTGTCTGGTGCCCTTGCGAAGGATCAGGTCGGCGTCGGTCGCGAGCTCGGGGTGGAGCTCGGCCCCCCACGTCTCCCGAACGCAGTGCGGCGGCCACGGCCCGCCTCCGCTGACGAAGTGCGGGGTCTCGGGCGGATGCCAGTCCTGGGTGAGAACCACGGTCGCGCCTGACGCGCGCGCCTCCCGCATGTGCGAGTTGACCACCTCGACGATGTCGTCCGTTCCGGCCACATAGAGACTGCCGTCTGGATCGGCGAAGTCGTTCTGCATGTCGACCACCACGAGGGCGGTCGTGGAGCCGTATCTCGCCATGAGGTGAGGCTACTGGTGGGGTCGATCATCCCGTTTGTGGCGTCCCTGCTCGCGAATCGCCAGGTTGGTGGTCTGCCCGACCGACACGCCCGCATCCTCGAGCGCATCCACCAGCGCGTCGAGAAGCAACCCGCGGTAGTAGGGCTCCTGCGTGCGATCTTCGATCCAGGCGTACGCGCTGAAGAACATCGCCTCGGACCCAACGTGGTCGAAGGCGACGAACGGCCGATGTGGCGAAGGGCTCCAGGGAAGCTCTGCCACCACCTGTTCCATGACCTTCACGGCCCGTCGCCGGTCTTCGAAACGGTCGACCGGCACCTGCACACACACCCGCCACGCGCCGAGCCGTGAGTGGTTGAGCACCTGGTTCTCCTGGAAGAGCGAGTTGGGGACCCAGGCCGTCGAGCCGTCCGGCAGGGCGAGCTCGGTACGGAGCATCGACCGATAGAGCACGATGCCGTGGAGGTCGCCGATGGTGACCACCTCGCCGACCCGATAGATGTGATCGATGCGGATCATCGCGCCCGCCACGAGGTTCTGGCCGACCGGGGTGAAGACGACGGCCCCCGTGAAGCCCACCGTCGCCATCACGGCCGCCATGCCGGTCACGTCGATGCCTACTGCGGCCAACCCGATCAGCGCGGCTGTTACCCACACGACCTTGGGGATGAAGAACAGCAGCTGTTCGCGCAGACGGTGCTCGTCCACTCGGTTGATCACCCGCTTGATCACCCGCAACGCGACGAACGCGGCCAGCACGGCCAGCAGCCCGCGGCCGCCCGCCTGAGCGAGCGATGCAGCGACGCTCTCGACGTCGCCGGTTGTGGGGGTCTCTCCGATCGGGAGTTCCGGCATCTCGGTGGCCTCTCGGTCCTCGACGCCCGCGACCCGGACCGTAACGTGGTCCTCCAGAGATGTCTCCGCGGTCCCACCCTGATTTGTGTCGACCCAGGGGCAGTCGGAGTTTCGGTCGCCGAAGGTGCCGCCGGTGGCAGAGCGATCCACGGTGAACGGCTTCCGTTCGTGAGGCCGGATCCCCCGAATCGCCCGGACACAGCCGACAGCGTGGCGCAGTAGTACTCGGTGAGCCATTCGTCCGCCTGGTCGGCGTCGTTGAGATGGCCGTCGGGATCGTGGGCGTGGAGGTAGTCATCCTCCCGATTCGACTCACCGATCGACACGTACCCGACCTGTTGGAAGCCGGAGTTGACCGGGTCGGACTCCCGGACCTCCACGCTGGCCCGAAGGATCGCGTGCAGCGAGTCGCCGGCACCCGACAGGCCGTTCTGGTCCTGATCTCGCACGGTGATGGTGATCTCCGCGCCGCGCTGGTTGGTGCGGCCGGGTGTGGACTCAGAATCCGAGGCCGGCGTGAAACGAGCGTGAGACACTGTGAAAACCGGCTCTGACCAGGTGCGCCCGGAGTGCGCGAAAGAGCAGCGACCGGATGCGAAGGGGAGACAGGCATGGGACGACTCGACAGCAAGGTGGCGATCATCACGGGAGCCGCTCGCGGGCAGGGTGCCGCAGAGGCCCGGGCGTTCGCGGCTGAGGGAGCGCAGGTGGTGCTCACCGATGTGCTGGTGGATGCGGGCGAGGCGGCCGCTGCGGAGATCGGTGACAACGCGGGGTTCGAGCGGCACGACGTGTCGCGAGAGGAAGAGTGGGACGCCGTCGTGTCGTCGACGTTGGAGCGATTCGGGCGGCTCGATGCGCTCGTCAACAACGCGGCGATTCAGATCAATTCACCGATCGCCAGTCACGCCCTCGAGGACTACGAGAAGCTCGTGTCGGTCAACCAGGTCGGGGTGTTTCTCGGGATGCGGGCAGTCGTGCGGCCGATGACGGACGCCGGCGGCGGTTCGATCGTCAACATCAGCTCGGGCGCCGGGCTGCGTGCCACGAAGTACATGATCGGGTACGCAGCCACGAAGTACGCGGTGACCGGGATGACGGCTTCGGCGGCGCTCGAGTTGGCTCGCTACAAGATCCGGGTCAACTCGATCCATCCGGGGATCATCGACACCGAGATGATCAACACCAACACGCCCGAGGCAACGGCGGCGATGGTGAAGCTCACACCGCTGCGCCGGCTCGGCGCGGTCGAGGAGATCGCGCAGGTGGCGCTGTTCCTCGCCTCGGACGAGTCATCGTTCATGACCGGCGCCCACGTTCCCGTGGACGGCGGCATCACGGCGTGAGTTCGTCCTCGATGTAGACCCGGACGATCGCGTCGTAGTCGGGGTCCGACACGAACCCGAGATCTGCTGCGCGTCGCGCGTCGAAGCGCGTCGGCCAGCCCGCCACGATCTCGGCGACCAGATCATCCGACTCTTCACGAATGAGGGCGATGGGGTCGGGTCCCGCGACTCGTTCGAGGGCCTCGATCTGCTCGCCGACCGAGACGGCGACGCCCGGCATCGTGAGGTTGCGACGCGGGCCGACGCGGCTGCTGTCGAGCGCCGCTGCATGCATCAAGTAGTTGATGGCCGAACGCGGGCTGGCATGTGTGTGCACGACGTCGCGCGACACGGGGAGTACCGCCTCGAGGCCGGCGAGCGGCTCGCGGATGATCCCGGAGAAGAAGCCCGAGGCGGCGGCGTTGGGCTTGCCAGGACGAACGGAGATGGTCGGCAAGCGAATCCCGATGCCGTCGATCAGCCCCCGGCGGCTGAAGTCGGCGAGAAGCAGTTCGCCCATCGCCTTCTCTGCCCCGTAGCTGGTCAGGGGGGTGAGGTGGAACTCGTCGGGGATCACATCGGGAAACGGAGCCCCGAACACTGCGATGGAGGAGGTGAAGACGACGCGCGGGCATCCCGGGGCTCGTCGGAGGGCGTCGAGCACGGCTCGCGTGCCGTCGAGGTTGACGGCGAGGCCCTTGTCGAGGTCGAGTTCGGCCTCACCGGACACGACGCCAGCGAGGTGAAACACCACATCGGCGTCGAGAGCGGCGAGCTCGTCGGCGACCCCGGGCTGGGTGATGTCGGTTGCTGCGGTGGTGGCGCGACCGTCGTCGCATTCAGGCTCGACGATGTCGACCAGGTGGAGCTCGTCGATCTCGCGGCCGCCGACCTCCCCGACGTCGAGAAGCCGGGCGGTCAGTTTGCGGCCGATCATCCCCGCCGCGCCTGTCATCACGATGCGCATGGAGCGAGGCTAGGGCAGCGACTCGGAGATCCGCTCCACCTGGACGCACGTGTCGTTGAAGGCTGCGCTGCCCAGTCCGTCGTTCGGCACCGCAGGGTTGGTGAGTGCGTTGACGCCGCGACGTTCGGGCGTGTGCTGGTGCCACCATCCGAATGGCACCGCGACCACGCCGCGGAGTAGGTCGCCGTCGATCTCGGCGTCGAGGGTGAGCCGACCTCGCTCGTTGTGAACGAGCACCTTCGTTCCTGCCTCGATCGCGCGCTCGGCTGCGTCGTCCGGGTGCAGCCGGACGGTCGGCACCCCACCAGCAGGGAGGTGGGCCTCGAACCCCCCATAGTTCGCGTTGAGAAATCGTGTGTGCTGCTTGGGGCTGAGCAGGATCAGGGGGTACATGGGGTCAGGCGGGGTGCCGGTGTCTGCGGCGAGATGACCGAGGCGAAGTCGACCGTCGGCGGTGTCGGTCGGGCGATCCACGTTGGGTCGGTGCCCTGGCGGAACCGCCAGTCGGGCCCAACCACGTTCGCGGAGCACCTCGAGAGAGATGCCATCCGCCCATGGGTGGTCGGTGTCGAGGAGCTCCTCGATGAGTTCCTCGTCCGAGAGGCGGAGTCGGGGATCGTCGAGCTCCATCGCCGCCGCGAGCCGCCGAAAGATCTCCGTGTTGGGAAGAGCCTCTCCGACCGGCTCGATGGCGGGGTTGTTGAGCGAGAGGTAGAGGTGGCCCCACGCGATGCCGACGTCCAGGTGTTCGATCTGTGTCGTGGCCGGCAAGACGATGTCGGCGTAGCGCGCGGTGTCGGTGACGAACTGCTCGATCACCACCGTGAACAGGTCATCGCGCTCGAGGCCCTCGATCACCCTGTTCTGATCGGGCACGATGACGGCCGGATTGGAGTTGTGCACTACGAGTGCTTCGATCTGCGGGTCGAGCGTGCGATCCGTGAGGACGTGGCCGAGTGCCGCCATGTTGAAGTCGCGCCGCTGTGGTCGGCCGGTCGGGTAGTTGAGTGCCTCTTCGAAATACACCTGGGTGGAACGGGCCAGGC
>CAYUBX010000101.1:0-8210 GCA_964443165.1 uncultured Acidimicrobiales bacterium | reverse complement strand
AGAGTGCCTGGGAGGAAGTTCTCGATAACGACATCGTGGGTGGAGGCCAACTCGAGGAAGATCGCCTGGCCTGGTCCCGTTCGCAGGTCGAGGGACAGCGAGCGCTTGTTGCGATTGACCGTCTGATGGGCAAACGACAGCGTGGTTCCGGGAAGGTGCGGGGGTGCGATCCGCGTGACATCACCCGCTGGGAGCTCCACCTTGATCACTTCGGCGCCCATGTCGGCCAACAGGCAACCGGCCATTGGGCCTGACCAGGTCGTGGCTGCTTCGAGAACGCGGAGGCCGGCGAGCGGTCCGGTGAGGTCTGATCGGGCCTCCTCGTAGAACTGGTCTCGTTCCATGCCGCAGTTTCGCGTGTTTCCGACCAGGGCGCCCTGCTCTGAGTCGCCAACTACCCTCGACGCCATGAGCAGAGCCTCCGATCTCATCGAGCGATCTCTCACGAGCGGCGACCTGACCGTGCGAGATGACCTGGGCGACGCGATCGCGCGCGTCTGGGAACGTCTGGGCGCACCCGGAGCGTCGTGGACGGGGGCCCAGCGCATCGGCATGGCCCGGGTCGCCAGAGCCGCGCTGGCTGATCCCACCCCGCTTCCGCCGTGGGTGAAGCCGTCGACTGTGGACGAACGGGTCGCCGATCCCGATGTGGCACCACACGTCGGCGACGCGGTCTACCGGCTCTCTCGCCACGCCGCCACCCTCACCGAGGAGTGGTACAACGACACCCTCTCGATGGCGGAGATGACCCCTGAGCAGTGGGTGGAGGCTATCGAGATCGTGATCGCCGTCGTGGCGATCGACGGCTTTGCAACGGCCGCCGGTCTCGTCCCGCCCGAGCTTCCCGCGGCGCAACCGGGCCAACCCGTGGGAGTGGGCGACGTCAACTCCAAGCCGGCCAAGCACAACTGGGTGCCCGTCCTGCACGTCGAAGACGACGCCGACGGGTATTGGGGCGGGATGCCGGCCGTCGCGCCGGTGATCCGCGCGCTGTCGGCTGTTCCCTCGTCGCATCGGACCATGTTCGACCTGATCGAGGTCATGTACATGAACGGTCCTGCGATGGCGGACATGGAGTGGAACCGCGGCACGCTCGACCGTCGCCAGATCGAACTGGTGGCGTCCCGGCTCGCGGCGCTCCGCGAGTGCTTCTACTGAACGGCGGCGCACAGCGGCCTGCTCCGTGCGAGCGGCCTCGCTACCGACACCGACGTCGACCTCAGCCTCATCGCCGAAGGCGGTGACGGCGCTGACGGCCACGGGGAGGTGCCCCACGCCGACTTGCTGACCCGGTTCGTGGATGCCGCCACGGGCACGGAAGGTGACCTCGCCGCTGTCCGCCAAGAGCTCGTCGACGCCACGGACGACGCCTTCATGATCGACGCCGCGGCAGTCGTCGGGGCGTTCGAGATGATGACGCGGATCGCCGACGGGACGGGCACGTCGCACCCCACGGCGCGGATGGAAGCCTTCGAGCCGGTGCGTGATGCGCTGGGGCTCGATGACTACCAGACGGCCAGGATGCTCGGAGACTGACCTCGCTACTCTGGTCGCCATGATCGACCAGCTGCCGCGCCCGGACATCCAGATCGACGACACTGCCATCACGTGGCGCCAGTTCCCTGGTTACGACGGGTTGTACTTCTGGGTGCTCGGCGTCAACGAAGAGCGCCAGCAGGTGGACATCTACTTCCGGCTCGCCCCGGGTGCGCGTTGCCCAGGGCATCGCCACGTCGGGGCGACCGACACCCTTGTGGTCGAGGGCGTGCAGCGGACCTGGGAGCTCGTCGACGGCGAGTGGCAGCTCGACCAGGTCCGGCCGCCCGGGCACTTCAGCGCAAACGAGGGAGACCACCTGCATTCCGAGGAAGGCGGCCCCGAAGGAGTCATCGTCCACCTCTCGATGACGGCGGTGGACGGCGTCATCTGGGAGACCTACGACGAAATGGCCACCGAGCTTCTGTCGAAGACGACCGTCGAGGACTTCGGCCGCGCTCTCGATCGTCAGAACGCCGCACTGGAGGCATCATCATGATCGAGGTTCACGCCACCACGCCGCGGCTCGAAGCGGCGATGGCGCGCTACGGCATCAAGAACTCCACCGCGATCCGCGTCGACAACATCATCATGTTCAGCGGGCTCACCGGGCTCGACCTCGAGACCGGCGAGGCCGCACCCGGTGGCCTCGAAGCCCAGGCCAGACACGTCCTCGGAATCTTCGCCGACATCCTGGACGACCTGGGGCTGTCGCTCGACAACGTGGTGAAGGTGAACTGCCAGCTGGCCGACATCGAGGACTTCGCCATCTGGAACGACGTCTTTCTCGACGTGTTCGACGCGCCGTACCCGTGCCGCACGACCACCGGCGCACCACTCGTGGTCGGCCTCATCGAGGTGGAGATCACCGCCTCGATCGAGCCCCGCCGCTGACTCGTCCCGCACCCCTACCGGAGATCCACCGTGCCCTACGCGACCGATCGATTCATCCACGACGCCGACGCCCACATCATGGAGACGCCGGAGTGGCTCGACGGCTACATCGACTCGTCGTTGATGGACCGCTACGAGCACCGGACGTTCGCAGGAGGGGTCGGAGGAACCGGAGAGTTCGACGCCGACCGCTTCTTCCAGCACGTCCGCGATCAGCAGGCCGACCCGCGGTATCGGGCCGATGATGCCGAGCAGATCATGATCCGCAAGAACTGGGACGCGCCGGGTTCGTTCATCGCCGAGGACCGGCCCGCTGCGCTCGACGAGTTGGGGTTCCAGAGCCAGCTGGTCTTCAACACCTTCGACAGCGAGTACCTCGAACGGCTCGAACACGGGACAGATCGCAATCTGCTGGAGGGCGTGGCTCGGGCGCACAACCGCGCGATGCTCGACTTCACCGGCGTGGACCCACGTCTGCTGGCGACGTGTTACGTCCCCCTCGCCGACTTCGACCTCGCTGCACAACTCGCTCGTGACGCGATCGACTCGGGGGCCGCTGCGCTGCTGGTGGCGTCGAGCTGCCCCGCCGGCCACTCGCCCTCGCACCTCTCGCTCGACCCTGTCTGGCGGACCGCAGAGGAAGCCGGCGTGCCCGTCGTCTTCCACGTGGGCGGCGGCGGCCAACTGATCAACCCCGACTACTTCGTCAATGGACGGCCCATCCCACCGGACTTTCACGGTGGAGGGGAGAACTTCCGCTCCGTCGACTACATGGCCATCCCCGGCCCTCCCATGCAGACGCTCGCCACCATGATCTTCGACGGCGTGCTCGAACGGTTCCCGGCGCTCAAGATCGGCGTGATCGAGCAGGGAGCGATCTGGATCCCGGGTTGGATGCGCCAGATGGAGTCGGCTTTCGACGCGTTCAGCCGCCATGAGGAGCGCCTACAGGCCCTCAGCCTGCGGCCCACCGAGTTCGTGCAGCGTCAGATCCGAGCGACGCCGTATCCCACGGAGGACGTGGGCTGGATCGCGTCCCAGGGCTGCGAGGACGTGGTGCTCTTCTCGTCCGACTACCCCCACGTGGAGGGCGGTCGCCGTCCGATCGAGCGGTTCGAACGTTCACTCGGCGACGCGTCCGACGCGTTGCGTCAGAAGTTCTACGCGGACAACTTCGCCGATCTGATGGGGAGCGCGCTGGCGTAACCGGCGCCGACCAGGAGAGGCCTCAGGTGAGGTCCGGCATGTCGGTGCTGGGCGACATCGACCACTCGGGGCGCCGCTTCTCGAGGAACGACATCACGCCTTCGGCCGCATCGGGCTGGCCACCGAGCCAGGGCAAGATGCGTGTCTCGCGGTCGAACATGCTCTCGGCTTCGTCGCGCGCGTCCTCCCACATGAGCGTCTTGGTCGCAGCGACCGACACCGGGGCAGTATTGGCGGCGACGTCGCGGGCCCATTCGAGCGCCGCGGGTAGGACCTCGTCTGCCGGCAACGCCCGCGCGACCAGACCCATCTCCTTGGCCTCGGCGCCCGTGAACATCCGGCCGGACATCAGAAGGTCCGAGGCGACCTGGCGGCCGACGATTCGCTCGAGCAGGTGCAGCGACCCCAGCTCGGGGATGATCCCGCGACGGACGAAGGCGAACTGCATCTTGGCGTCCTCGGCGACGAAGCGGAGGTCGGTGGTCATCGGGAACGTCATGCCGACGCCGATCGCGTGTCCGTTGATGGCCGTGACCACTGGCTTGGAGATGTCCCACGGCATGGTTTCGGGGGTGCCCGCAATGTGCGGGTTGACCTCATCGACCTCGCGGAACGTGTCCTCGCCGTCACCGAGATCCGCGCCCGCGCAGAAGGCACGACCCTGCCCGGTGAGCACCACGACCCGGACCGAGTCGTCGGCTTCGGCTGTATCGAGGGCCCGGCTGAGCTCGGCTGCCATCGCCTCGTTCCACGCGTTCATACGCTCCGGGCGGTTGAGTGTGATGGTCATCACGCCGTCGTCGACCGAGGTCAGGATCGTCTCGTAGGCCATGGCCGAAAGGCTAGGTTGCGGCGCGTCCGGCCTGCTCGACCCCCATGAGGGAGGGGCGATGGAGTTCGAAGCAAAGACGGCAGTTGTGACGGGCGCCGCGTCCGGAATCGGCAGGGCCATGGCGCGGCGTTTCGCTTCCGCCGGAAGCAGAGTGGTTCTCGCCGATGTGGAGCGGCCGCGGCTCGCGGAGACCGTCGACGAGCTGCGGGATATGGGCGGCGAGGCGATCGCTGTTCCCACCGATGTGTCGGAAAGGGACCAGGTGCACGCGCTGGCCGACGCCGCCATCGACGCCTACGGGGCCGTTCACATCGTCTGCAACAACGCAGGGGTTGGCAGCCGCGGCCTCCCGATCGCCGAGCTGCCGATCGAGGACTTCCAGTGGCTCATCGGGGTCAACCTCTATGGCGTCATCCACGGGATCGAGGCGTTCCTGCCTCACCTCCGGGCCCAGAACGAAGGCCACATCGTCAACACCTGCTCGATCTCGAGCTTCCTGTACATGCAGGGGATGGGGCCGTACAACGCCACCAAGGCAGCGGTCCTCGCGCTGTCGGAGACGCTCCTCTACGAGTTGGGCGACGAGGGGTCCGACGTCGGTGTTTCTGTGCTGTGTCCCGGCTGGGTCCGCACCAACCTCGGAACCGCAGACCGCAACCGGCCCGAACGCCTGGCTGTGGAGTTCACCTCCGAACAAGCGGCGAAGATCCAGGCCAGACGCGAGCGGGTCGCCGACGTGTTCGCCCGTGACGGTCTCGACCCCGACGCCGCCGCGGCACTGGTCGAAGATGCCGTGCGGACCGGCCGGTTCTATGTGCTCACCCACCCGACGATGACGCCCGAGATCGAGCGGCGGTTCGAGCGCATCACCGGGGGAGCCGAGCCGGAGGCGCCAGTACTGTGATCGCCGAGGGGGCACCATGATCAAGGTCATCGAGGTGGTACGGCGTCGGCCTGGAATGTCGGTCGAGGAATTCCAGGACTACTGGCTCACGACCCACGGGCAGATAGTGGCCAAGTTGCCGGGGCTTCAGCGCTACGTGCAGAGTCACGCACGCCTGGGCGGATACCGCAACGGAGACTTGCCGTTCGACGGGATTGCGGAGGTGAGCTTCGCGTCGAAGGACGACCTCGCGGCCATCTCGTCGATGCCGGAGTTCGCAGCCGCCAAGGCGGACGAGCCCAACTTCATCGACACCGACTCGCTGGTGGAGATCGTGGTCGACGACGTCGTGATCAAAGATGGCCCGATCCCCGAAGGGGCCATCAAGAACGTCGAGTTCGTGCACCTGTCCGAGGACCTGAGTCCTGAGGACGCTCACGCGTACTGGCGCGACACCCACGGGCCGATCGCCGCGGCGATTCCGACGATGAGCCGCTATGTGCAGAGCCACATCCGCATGGGTGCCTATCGGGGTGCCGGGCGGCCACGGGTCGACGGCGTCGCACTGACGTGGTGGGACGGCATCGAGGCGATGCGGGCCTCCGCGCAGAGCCCGGAGTACGCCGCCACCCGAGCTGATGAGGCCAACTTTCTCGGCGGCCCGCCCGAGGCGATTCTGACAACCGAGCACGTGATCTTGGACCAGACATGACAGGCACCGCAGACGCACCTGCCTCCGCGACGGGCGGGCCGAGCGGGCCGCCGTCGACCTCGGGATTCGCCACACTGTCGCCGCCCACCTTCGACAGCGTCGAGGACGAGCGCACCCACGTGAAGCAGAGGCTCGCCGGCGTCTGCCGGATCTTCGGGCGTGCCGGTTTCTCCGTGGGTCTGCTCGGGCATGTCACGGTGCGCGACCCCGAGGACCCGGAACGGTTCTGGGCCAATCCACTCGGCATCTCCTTCAATCGCATCAGGACGAGCGACCTGGTGCAGGTCGACCACGACGGCAACCTCACCCATGGCGAGCGGCCCGTGAACCCCGTGGGGGTGCTCCTGCACTCGGCGGTGCACCGTGCCCGGCCCGACGTCAACGCGGTGTGCCACGCCCATTCGACCTACGGATCGGCGTGGTCCGCCTTCGGTCGCCCGGTGGCGCCGATCACCCAGGACACGGCGGTGTTCCACGGTGACCAGGCGATCATTCGGGAGCCGCGTGTTGCGATGGACAGCGCGGGTGCCGATCAGTTCGCCGCGACGTTCGGCGACGCCAAGGTGGGCATCCAGGTCGGGCACGGCATCTTCGCGACGGGTGCGACGGTCGATGAGGCGGCCTGGTGGTTCGTGAGTCTCGATCAGGCGTGTCACGTGCAGCTTCTCGCCGAGGCGGCGGGAGAGCACGAGCGGTGGCCCGACGAAGCCGCTGCGGGGATGCGCGCCGGTCTCGGCAGCCCGATGTTCGGCTGGCTGTCGTTCCAGACGCTCTGGGACGAGATCGTCGCCGACTGCCCTGACTTCCTGGAGTAGCCACCCACCACCCTCCGCGCGCACTAGGGGTCAGACGGGTGTCTGACACGTGTCTGACCCCGGAGGGCCCAGATCAGCCAACGCCGGGGCGGGAGCTGGCTGCGTCGTCGAGGTCGTCGTCTTCGGGGTCGACTTCGGACGCCACCGATTCGACCGTGCGGCCGGGCTGGAGGTGGAGCAGCTCCTCGGCCTTGTGGATCATCTCGGCGGCCCGAGCGGGGCCGTACATGTTCTCCCAGATCATGCGCTGCTGGTCGATGGTGCGAGCCATGGACCGATCATGACAGCCCACGGCGCCGCTGGACAGGGGAGAAGGTCCCGTCGCTGTCTGTGGCCTGCCGGAGGTACCGTGGCGGCATGAAGGTCGAGCACGTGTTCACCGCAGACACCGGTCTGCCTCCCGACGACTCCCACCCGTACCGCAGTGGTGCCTGGAAGCCCCAGCTCAACGAGTACGACGCCTGGGACCTCGATGTCGAAGGCGAGATTCCCGACGATCTCAGCGGTGTTTACCTCCGCAACACCGAGACGGCGCTCTTCGAGCCCATCAAGCGCTATCACCCCTTCGACGGCGACGCGATGCTCCACGCAACGTCGTTCGGGAACGGG
Organism: uncultured Acidimicrobiales bacterium; assembly: GCA_964443165.1. GTDB lineage: Bacteria > Actinomycetota > Acidimicrobiia > Acidimicrobiales > Poriferisodalaceae > JAYPWI01. Next base: position 723 of record CAYUBX010000101.1, on the reverse strand, counting down.
GAGGTCCGGTACTCCAATCGCTTCGTGCGGACCGAGGGCTTCGTTGCGGAACAGGAGGCCAAGCGCAGTCTGTGGGCCGGGATCAGCGAGCATCCCTCGAATGCCGAAGCCGATCGCGGGTGGGGCGCCCGCTCGATGATGAAGGACAACGCCAGCACCGATGTGATCGTGCACGGCGGCCTCGCGTTGGCGAGCTTCTACCAGTGCGGTGATCTCTACCAGCTCGACCCCATCTCGCTCGAAGGAAAGGGACGGGCGACCTGGGGTGGGCGCTTCCCCGCCGAAGGGGTATCCGCTCACCCCAAGCTCGACGAGCACACCGGCGAGCTTCTCTTCTTCAACTACTCGGTGGATGCGCCCTACATGCATTACGGCGTTCTGAGCCCCGAGGGCGAGCTCACCACCTACATCGACATCCCGCTCCCCGGGCCCCGTCTCCCGCACGACATGGCGTTCACGGAGAACTGGTCGATTCTCAACGATCTGCCGCTGTTCTGGGACCCGGACGCGCTCGCGGAGGGGTACTACTCCAACCGGTTTCACCGCGACATGCCAAGCCGTTTCGGGCTCGTCCCGCGGCACGGCACGACCGACGACATCATCTGGTTCGAAGCCGACCCCACGTTCGTCCTGCACTGGACCAACGCGTACGAGGACGGCGACGAGGTCGTGCTCGATGGCTTCTTCCAGCACAACCCGACTGCCCGCGGCATCGACCGATTC
>CAYUBX010000100.1:0-8255 GCA_964443165.1 uncultured Acidimicrobiales bacterium | reverse complement strand
TGGAGCACCACACGAATCGTCCCGGACGGGACGTACCAGTAGTCGGCCTGGTGCAGGTGGTAGTGCAGTCCGACCACGCAGCCCGCCTGGCGATCGCCACGGTTGGCCTGGATCATCTCCCGACCACCGGATGGAATCCACTCACGACGGTAGGTCTCGACGAAGAACCCACGGTCGTCCCCGAACACCTGCGGCGTCACGATGTAGACCCCGCTGATCTCGCGGGACGCTTCGACTTCAGCCATGTGGGAGCCAGGGTACGAGATGAACTCGTGGGTTCGGCGCCGCCCGAACGTCCCGACGACTCACGAAGTGGGGCGCAGGTGGACCACCTCCGCGACCGTGATGTCACGACGCTCACCCGGCGACGTCTCGACGATGAGCCGGCCCTCATGGTCGACATCGACCGCGATGCCCTCGACGACCTCATCACCGAGGTCGAGTCGGATCGACCGCCCTACGGTGGCCGACCTGCTGAGCACGGCAGACCGCAACCCGTCGATGTCACGCGCTTCGACCAGCGATGCGTAGCGACGCTCGAATCCCTCGAGGATGCTCGTGGCGAGAGCGGGCCGGTCGATCGGGTGGCCGGCGAGGAGATTGAGACTCTGGGCCACCGCTCGCAGCTCGGGCGGCACCTCGGGCCATCCCGTGTTGAGGCCCATGCCGACGACGACCGCCTCCACTCGGTCTCCGCTCAGGATCGACTCGGTCAGGATTCCCGCCACCTTGCGATACCCCTGATCGTCATCGACGCGATCTGCGTCCGCCACGTCGACCACGAGGTCGTTGGGCCACTTGAGCGCCACGCTGACGCTGCAGGATGCGCGCACCGCGTCCACAGCAGCGACAGCGAACGCCGAAGTAATGAGTGAGGCCTGAGGGGCGGACAACGAACCCGCCGGGGGACGCAGCAGCACGGACATCATGAGAGACGTTCCCGCCGGGGCTGTCCACGTGCGCCCGCGGCGGCCGCGACCCGCCGTCTGAAGGTCGGCGATCACGACGTGACCCTCTGGCGAGCCGCCGCGAGCTTCATCGAGCAGTTCGGTGTTGGTGGAACCGATTTCGGCGACCCAGCGGATCTGCCCGAAGCGGGTGCCCGAAATCGACGACGGCCAGGCGCTCTGCACGGCCACACACTACGAGTCGATACCGGGGTCCTCGTCTTCGGCCGGTCGCGCGCGGTGTGGCAGCATGTCAGACGCTCGTCCGCCATCGAGAGGGCCAACGTGTTCAGCAAGATCCTCATCGCCAACCGTGGTGAGATCGCCGTCCGGGTGATCCGCGCCTGCCAAGAGCTCGGCATCACAAGCGTCGCCGTGTACTCCGAACTCGACCGCGAGGCACTGCACGTCCGGCTGGCGGATGAGGCATACGCGCTCGGGGGCGAGACGGCTGCGGAGAGCTACCTCAACACAGAAGCGATTCTTGCGGCGATCGAGACCTCGGGCGCCGAGGCGGTACATCCCGGCTACGGGTTCTACAGCGAGAACGCGGACTTCGCGCGAGCGATCACCGATCAGGGTGTCACCTTCATCGGCCCGCCTCCCGCAGCCATCGAGGTCATGGGCGACAAGATCTCGGCGCGCCTCGCCGCCGAGCGGGTCGGCGTGAACGGCGTGCCGGGGACCACCGACATCATCCAGTCGGGGGACGACGTCAGAGCCTTCGGCAGCGAGCACGGCTATCCCGTCGCGATCAAGGCGGCGTACGGCGGCGGCGGCCGCGGCATGAAGGTGGTGCGCTCAGCAGACGAGGGGGACGCCGCTCTGGAGTCGGCACAGCGCGAGGCGGAGAGCTTCTTCGGCCGCTCCGAGTGCTACATGGAGCGCTACCTCACGTGGCCCCGTCACATCGAGATGCAGATCATCGCGGACAGCCACGGCAACACCGTGTGGGTGGGCGAGCGAGACTGCTCGGCGCAGCGGCGCCATCAGAAGCTCGTCGAAGAGAGCCCCGCGCCGAACTTCCCCGACGAGGTGCGCCAGGCCATGGGTGAGGCGGCCGTGAAGGTCGCAGAAGGATGCGACTACACGAACGCAGGCACGGTCGAGTTCCTCTACCAGGATGGCGAGTTCTACTACCTCGAGATGAACACCCGGCTCCAGGTGGAGCATCCGGTCAGCGAGCTGGTGTCTGGAATCGACCTCGTGCGTGAGCAAATTCGCGTCGCGGCCGGCGAGCCGCTCACCTTCAGCCAAGACGACATCGAACGAAATGGCCATGCGATCGAGGTGAGGATCAACGCCGAGGATCCCGCTGAGGGCAGGTTCCTACCGTCCCCCGGCGACCTGACCTCGCTCTCGATCCCGCAGGGCTTCGGGGTGCGATGGGACGGCGGCTACGAAGCCGGCGACACCGTCAGCCAGTTCTACGACAACCTCGTCGGCAAGCTCATCGTCTGGGGATCCGATCGGGCCACTGCGATCGCCCGTATGCAGCGTGCCCTCGGCGAGCTCGAGGTGGGCGGCATCGCCACGACTGCGGCGGCGCACGAGGCCATCATGGCCGCTGCGGATTTCCAAGCCGGCGAGCACAGCACCAAATGGGTGGAGGAACGCCTCGACCTTACGGGGGTCAGCGGCAAGCCGGAGGGCGACCCGGCCCCTGGCGAGGACGGCGAGCAGCGCGTCAAGCGGGACGTCATCGTCGAGGTCAACGGCCGACGGTTCGACGTTGCTGCTTGGGTTCCCGAGGCCGCTGGAGTGGCGGCGGCACCCGCCGCTGCGAAGCCCAAGCGCACGGCAAGCGGGGGTGGCGCCGCCGTCGCGGGGTCGGGCCAGGTCGCTGTCCCGATGCAGGGGACGATCGTGAAGGTCCTCGTCGAGGTCGGCCAAGAGGTGGCCGCTGACGAGGCGGTGATCGTGCTCGAGGCGATGAAGATGGAGAACAACATCAACGCCGACAAGGCGGGCACCGTCGCGGAGATCAAGGTCTCACCTGGCGACACCGTCGGGGCCGGCGACGTGGTCGTCGTCATCGACTGATCGCCTCTCCCCCTCCGACCGACACTCCCAACGGGGACGCATACTTGAGTCGTGTCTCCGCTCGCCGACGCGATCAGGGACAGGCGCCCACGATGGGGCGCGTCGACCGTGAAGACTTGGAGTGGAGATGAGAGGGATCGTCCTCGCAGGAGGCGCTGGTACACGCCTCCACCCCCTGACCCAGGTCGTCAGCAAGCAGCTGCAGCCGGTATACGACAAGCCGATGATCTACTACCCGCTCAGCACCCTCATGCTGGCGGGGATTCGCGAGATCCTGCTGATCTCGACCCCTCAGGACGTGCCGCGGTTCGAGGCGCTCCTCGGGGACGGCAGTCGCTGGGGCATCGAACTCAGCTACGCGGTGCAGTCCAGCCCCGATGGCATCGCCCAGGCCTTTCTGATCGGCGAGGAGTTCATCGGTGACGACCCGGTGACCCTCATACTCGGCGACAACATCTTCTATGGTCGGATGGCGCTCGACAGCGTCGTCGACGACTTCTGGGGCGGTGCGGTCATCTGGGGGTATCCCGTCCAGGATCCGGAGCGCTACGGCATCGTCGAGCTCGACGAGCAGGGAGCAGTGGTGTCCCTGGAGGAGAAGCCCTCCGAACCGCGCACCAATCTCGCGGTGCCCGGCCTTTACGTGTACGACAACACCGTTGTGGAGCGCACGAAGGGCATGCGTCCGTCCGCACGCGGCGAGCTGGAGATCACCGACCTCAACGTCGGGTACATGAATGATGGCGACCTCCGAGCGATCGAACTCGGACGAGGAATCGCCTGGCTCGACTCGGGCACTCACGAGAGCCTGCTCGACAGCGCCAACTTCATCGCGACGATCGAGAAACGACAGGGACTCAAGATCGCCTGCCTGGAGGAGATCGCTCTCAGCCGCGGATTCGTCGATGAGTCCGGCTTCCGCGCGGCCCTCGACGCGATGCCCAACAGCCCGTACAGGGACTACTGCGCGCAGCTCATCTGACAGCGAGAGAGCTGCGCCTCGGGCTGCGAGACGCGGCTGTACTCTCGGACTCCAGTGAATCGAGCGTTTCGATGAGTCAGCCGACCGCGCCGAGCGTGGTTCTCACCGGTACCTACAACTCGATGAACAAGGGCGATGCCGCCATGGAGCTCAGCACCCTGGCCGAGCTCCAGGAGCGGTTCCCCTCCGCACGCTGCACCGTCATCTCGCCGTTCACCGCGATCGATGAGCCCTTCTACGCGCCGACGCCCGTCGTGCACTCGAGCCGGCGAGACGCGATCGGCGTCGCCCGCACGGTGTTGTGGGTCCTCGGCATGCTCGTGACCAGGCGCAGCAGATTCGTGGCGAACTCACCGCTCGCCACGGCCGAGATCCGCGCCATCGGGGACGCAGACATCGCCATCGATCTGAGTGGCGACATGCTCACCGAGGACTCGGGATTTCTCGTCGGCTTCAGCCACTTTCTCCCGCTGGCGGTGGCACACGCGGCCGGAACCCCCTTCGTCGTTCTCGCGCAGTCGATTGGGCCGTTTCGTCGCCTCCGTCCGATCGCGCGCTGGGCGCTGCGCCGGGCGGCGGCCGTGACGATTCGCGAGGAGGAGACGAGAGATCACCTCGACGCGCTCGGGTCGATCGATCACCAGCTGACGGCTGACATGGCGTTCCTCCTCCGGCCGGACGCGACCGCCATCGAGCGCAACGGAGTGAGTCCCGGCGCGATCGGCGTCTCGGTGAGTGAGCTCGTCTCCCGCCACGTCGCCGATCACCAACGGGACCTCGTGGACGAACTGGCCACTTCGTTGCGGCGGGCGGCGGAGGCCAGCGATCGCGAGATCGTGGTGGTCGCGCACGTCACGGGACCCTCGGACCCCAAGGACGACCGCATCATCGGACGTCGCCTCGCCGCAGCTGTCGGCGATCGTGCCCGGCTCCTCGACGCCGACCTGCGACCCGAGGAACTCAAGGGCATCATCGGCAGCTGCTCGCTCTTCATCGGCGCCCGCATGCACGCCAACATCGCGGCGCTGGGCTCGGGGGTGCCGGTGATCGCGCTGTCCTACAGCCACAAGACCAGCGGGATCATGGAAGCCTTCGGTCAAGCCGACGCGGTGGTTGCGCCCTCAGAGGTCACCGCAGACCATCTCGACCGAACGATCGATCACGTCGGAGCGAGCGAGTCCGACCGCAGACGGCAGATTCTCGATGCGCTGCAGCGCACCCAAGCCGCGGCCAGGACGAACATCGAGGTGGTCGCCACCGTGCTGAGCGGTGAGCAACTCCCCTGCGACAGACAGAGCGCCCGATGAACTTCATCTTCGGGACGATCGGGCCCCACGCCGACGCCATCTGTCGACGCGTGGAGGCCCACGCGCACGCGGCATACGGCACCGCCACCATTCGAGTCGACGCGGGCCATGCGACGTTCATGGCCTCCTCGCCAGAGCTCTCGATCGCGACCGTGCGGGCTGATGGCGAGGATTCGATCGCGCTGATCGGCATGGTCCAAACCGAGTTCGAGGAGACGGCAGACGACGACCCGATGGTCGACGTCGAACGAACCGCCGATGCCATGCTCCGACGGTTCAGGGCGAACGGGGCCGAATCGCTCGACGGGATTCTCGGGCAATACGCCTGTGCCATCTCGATCGGGGGCACGCTGTGGCTGGCCGGCGATCCGCTGGGCCTCCGCACGCTGTATCTGTGGGCCGACGACGAGACGACGATCTTCAGCTCCAACATCTCCGTCCTCGGCGCAGCTCTGGCGGGCGACTGCCAGCTCGACCGCTCGTACGAGGACTTCTTCCTCCTCCAGGGATTCCACCCCTTCGGACGCACCGTTCTCGCAGGTGTGCAGGCGCTTCCACCGGCGACGGTTCGGCGCGTCGATCTCACCGGCTCGGAACCCGATCAGCTGACGCACGAGAATCGGCCGATCGCGTGGCCCGTCACCCCACCCGAACCAGCGGCGACCGAGGACGAGCTGGTCGAGCAGCTGCACACCGTTTTCATGGAGGCGCTCAGCGACCAGCTGCCGCGTACCCCAGGCCGAGTGGGTGTCCTGCTCGGAGGGTTCGACAGCGCACTCGTCGCTGCGGCATTGCACGCCCTCGGTGCGGAGGTGCGTACCTACTCGTTCCACTACGAGCAGGACCGCTTCAACCAGCCCCACACCGACACGCTCGCGTCCCATCTCGGCATCGAGCACACGTGGGTGCCGATACGCGTGGCACACATCGAAGCCGGCCTCCGCCGCTACGCCCTCGACTTCAACCAACCGACCAACTGGCCGAACTACGTCATCCAGACGGCCGTCGTCCTCGAGCGCATGGCCACCGACGGCATCCGCTTTGCGTATTCCGGGGATGGCTGTGACTCGGTCTTTCTCGGGTACCCCGGCACATATCGGCGGGCACGCTTGTTCGAGCTGGCCGGTCGTACGCCCAGGAGGCTCGTCGACGGTGCGGTGCGGGCGTCGAGCAGCCAGTGGATGGAGCGGCGCGCCGGCCAGCCCCTCCGGGTCGCCCGCCACCTCCTGCGCTCCGGCCAACGGGATCCTGCGGTTCGCTCGCTGCTGTCTTTCCGCATCCTGGACGAAGCGTCGCTCCGCCACCTCCGCAGTGAAGACGCTCCACACCAGGCCGAGGAGTTCGAGGACATCGCCGAGAAGCTCGCGGCTCCTCACCGACACCTGTCGCCGGTCAGGCTCGGATACCAAGGCAAGTCGCTGGTGAGCCCCAACAAGAACAAGATGGTCGGAGGCGCAGACCAGACGGGCATCTCCGTCAGCGCGCCGTCGATTCCGGAGGAGCTCAGTCGCCCCGGTGGTGATGTCCCTGCCAAGGCTGCAGGGAAACAGATTCTGATGAAGATGGCCGACGCGACCGGCCTGCTGCCACCGGAGGTCATCTACCAGAAGAAGGTCGCGGCCGTCGACGCGCCCATCGACGAGTGGTACGAGGGGCCTCTGCGACCGGTCCTCGACGAGTCGTTCGCGGGTCTGCCCTTCGACATCGACCCCGCATTCGCGTCGTCCCTCGCCAATCGGACCCTCCCGGAGCGCTTCTTCACCCGGTTCATCGCCGCTGACGCCGTCGTGAGCCATGCCGCCTCGCTCTTGGCGACGTACGGACGTTACGGAGCGCTGGTGCGGGGGACGTGAGCCGCGCACGACTGGCGTTTCTCGGTCGGCTCGGCCTGTCGGTCCTCCTCCTCGTCGCCCTCATCGCAGTGGCTGGGGACGACCGGCTCCCCGAGGTCATTCGCCGACTCGGCATCGTCGTCTTCGTGATCTCTGCGGTGCTCAATACCTGCGGCTCGATCATCCTCCCCGCAGCGGTCACACACCGATTCAATCGGTCGGGCGAGGTCGATCTCGACCTACGCCAGTTCGTCCTGATCAACTTCTCCATCCGCTTCTACACGATGGTTCTGCCCAGGGCGTCGGCCACAGCTGTCCGCTGGGCCAAATACCGCGCGGCATCCAGCGGAGCGGCAGCCGCCGCAGTGGTGGTCCTCGAGAAGATCATCCAGATCGTGGTGTACGCCGGCGCCTCCCTGCTCTTCCTCGTCCTCGAGCGGGATGCGACCGGCGACGCGTTCGTTTGGCTCGCCGGGTCCGCCGCTGTGCTGGTCGCGGTGAGCGGGGCCGGCCTGGTGGCCTTCTTCTCCAACCGCCTGGATCCGCTGTTTCGGCGGCTCGAGTTCATCGTGTCGATCCGCTGGATCGGCAGCCGCATCGCACAGGTGGTCGCGTCGGCGAAGAGCTACAGATCCGCAGGTGGATCGGAGGTCTGGCCCCTCGTCGGTTGGACGATCGCCGGCTACTCGTTCTTCGTGGCCAGCGCATGGGTGATCGCCGACGGACTGTCGCTCGGAGTTCCCCTGCTCGGCCTGGTGTGGATGCGCGGGCTCGTGTTCTTGAGCACACTCATCCCGATCACCATCGCCGGCGCAGGCGTCCGCGAAGCCGGCTTCGTCGGGTTCATGTCCCTCTACGACATCGACGGATCGGAAGCGCTCGGATTCGCCTTGTGCCTCCTCGGTGTCCAGGTCGCGATCGCGAGCGTCGGTGGGTGCATCGAGCTCTACTCTCTGGTGAGCCGGCGCCGACGACCCCAGCCCGAGCAGGGCCCCTGAAGCAGCGGGCGAGACAGCGAGGACACACATGGCCAGAGGCCGCGGAGCCGTCGTTCACCTCGATCGACACGAGAAGGCTCGCATGATCGAGGCGATCATCGCCGACGCCGTGGATGCCCCCGTGAGTGGGTACACGATTCTCGACA